>JAHEDA010000147.1 GCA_024641445.1 Gammaproteobacteria bacterium | reverse complement strand
GCACATGAATAATGGGCGCTATTTGACCATATGCGACCTGACCCGAGTGGATATGTTTATTCGCACTGGTCTTGCCAAGATCATGTTCAAGAAAAAGTGGATCCCGGTTATATCCGAGCACACCATGAAGTACAAGAAAGGCTTAAACCTATTTCAACACTATGAGGTGCATATGGAGGTTTCGGGTTGGGACGAAAAGGCCTTTCATATGATACACACCTTTATAGCCGCAGGCAGGGTGGTCGCGGAAGGTACCTCAAAGGGAGTCATTGTGAGTAAGAACGGGGTTGTACCCCCTGTGACTGTAATGGAGGCCGTTCGGCAACATTTGGCATTATAATGTCCCATTAACGTGGGGTCTCGATAACGTAAAACAATATTGTGTGAGCGGGGCAGTAAATGGAAATGTTGGTATGGGCTTTTCTGGGTGGTATTGTTGGGGCGCTCCTGATGGATGTTACAGAGGCATATGCCGCTAAGCGTGGCATCTACAGTGGCGTGAGCGTTGCATTGATCGGCCGGTGGTTCATCGGTTTGTTGCACGGAAAGGTTCTACACCAAAACATACATGATACGAAGTCTTTACAACACGAGGTAGGTGTCGGATGGGCGTTCCACTTCCTGATTGGAGGTGGTGGCGTGGCCTTGATCTACCCTATGTTGTTAGTGGTGCTGGGTTGTCCACTTCGAGGCAATCATATCCCCGGGGGTATCGTCTTCGGGTTGGCCACATCCATGTTGCCCTGGTTCATCCTGCTCCCCTCTTTTGGCTGGGGGATGTTTGGTCGCCGTGGACCGCAAGGTAGTAATCCAGTATTGGCCAGTACACTCTCCCATATCCCTTATGGTTTTGGTGTCGGTGCAGTGATTACACTGGGGTCATATATAAGTCACTAGTGGCATTCTGCGTTGCCGGTATAGACATCGCATTGGAAAAATTAGAACTCAGGAGAACACATGAGCAATCCACCCGCCTGCCCCAAGTGTGGCTCGGAATATACCTACGAAGATGGCGCGATGTATATCTGCCCCGAGTGCGCACACGAGTGGTCGAGGGACGCCGTGGCCGCAGCCGCCGAGGCGGGGCTGGTGGTGAAAGATGCCCACGGCAATCTGCTGCAGGACGGTGACAGCGTCACCATCATTAAGGACTTAAAGGTGAAGGGTTCGTCCTCGGTGGTTAAGGTTGGCACCAAGGTCAAGAACATTCGGCTGGTGGAGGGCGACCACAATATCGACTGCAAGATCGATGGCATTGGCCAGATGGGTCTGAAGTCGGAGTTCGTGAAGAAGATATAGTCCGGGCAGGCCCGGAGAGGCTATGGGTCTTTTTTATCAGATAGAATCAAGACGGCCATAACCTCTACGGACGGGTAGCAGAACTTATCAGGAACAACAGGCAGAAAGGGAGTTCTTCATCTTTATGAGTGTCTTATTCCCAAATGCCTTGAACTTTAACCCCTTGCTGGGCCCTGCACCATACGTTGGTATCGTATCCAGGGTGTGGAATTGCTCCCATGCGATACCGGCCGGGTCGATGGTCCAGTATTTATTTGAATTGGCGTAGCAGCAATCCGCATTTTTTTCAGTCGTCCCCAGGTAATTCTGCTTCGATAGGCGGTCTTGAACCGCATTTACTTCGTCATCACTATCGAACTGGAACCCTAAATGATTCAGACCGACTTTATTGCGGCCGGTTGAAATTGCAAAATTTACGGCCGGGCTATCCAGCATCCACTTCGCATAATTCTCCTTGGTGACACTTGGCTCTGCATGGAATAATGAGTTGTAGAACTGGATGCTCTTTTCCAGATTGGGTACTGAGACATGTATGTGCAATCGTTGCATGGTGATTTCTCCTGTTTTGGTTACTCATGACTTGCTTATGGTGTGCATTGCCCTTTGCAGCAATCCTTCAATAAAAAGCCCATTAATTCGTTCATATGCTGAAAATCTGCGGTATAGAGCAGGGAACGGCCTTGTCGTTGCTGTTTGATAATGCCTGCCTGTCGCATGGAATTGAGGTGATGTGACAGAGTAGCGCCAGGCAACTCAAAGGCCTCGCCAATTATCCCTGCAGGCACGCCCTCTGGACCTTGTTGTACGAGGTAACGGAAAATCCCCAGACGGGTCTCGTGCCCGAGGGCTGCCAGGATGTCACTTGCCTCAAATAATTCCATAATACCAGAATAGTGGAAATATATGGTTTAATCAAGGGTAGGTGAGAAACATTTATATGTGGTCAGGGTCAGGCGGATTTTTACAGAGGCAACAATAACTATATGTGTAGCAGCCCAACCAGGCTCACCACAAATAAAAACCCACCAATCACACGTTTAAAAAGTGCGTCGTTTTGCAAGATCGTCTCGTGGGTCTTGAGGCCGATGATGTGACCAATGGCGGCGATGGGGAGGAGTACCAGGGCCGTGGTCAGGTGCAGGTCGACCGAGAAGGCGATAAAGGTCCCCATCTTGATCGATACCAGCACAAACCAGAGTACGAACATGGTATTGCGCAGTTTGTTGAGGCTGATGTTGCGCATGAACACCGCCACCATGATCGGCGCACCCGAGAGTGAGGTCCCCGCCACATAGCCACCCACAATCAGCAATAACTTGTCGCTCCAGCTCTTTTCGCTATGGATCTTCAGGTTCAGCATCCACATCAAGGCATAGAACAGGGTAATGCCATAGATGAAATACAACAGCCAGGTGTTGGGCAGGTTGATCAGACCCAGCACCCCGACAATTGCAGCGGGCACGATATAGATGCTGGAGTGTTTGAGGTAGGCCCAGTCCACATCGTGAAGCCGTGTGCGCAGGGTGGTGGCGGAGAAGAATAGCAAATGACACCCGATGATGGGCAACCAATACAAAGGTTGGTCGTAGATAAACAGCATCAGGGGCAGGCCGAGGGCGGCGCCGCCAAAGCCGAGGCCACTGCGGACAAAGCCCGCCCAGATAAACAGCAGGCCGGTGAAGGCGATATCGAGAGGCGTGAAATCCGGGAACATACAGCTTGGCGCTGGGGGGTCTTCTAAATAACCGTTCCAAAAGGGTATCCACCGAACGATTCCTTCTCCCTCAGGGAGAAGGCTAGGATGAGGGGGTAGATGGGTACCATTTCGGAACACTTATTTAGTGAAAGAGAACCTATTCTAGCAGATGCAGGCCCGGGAATCGTACTCTCCGCGAGAGCAATGATTTATGCCCGGTCGGATTGACGGAGGGGTAACTTGATTTGGATGCATGAGCCATTGGGATGATTGTCTACAATCTCGATGCTACCGCGATGGACCTCGATGATCTTCTTACACAGGCTGAGTCCCAGGCCGTAGCCGCCGGTGACACTCTGGCGTGATTTGTCCACACGATAAAAGGGTTCGAATACATGTTGCCTCTCCTCGACAGGGATGCCGTTGCCGAAGTCACAAACACTCAGCGTCAATGTCTCGTCTGCCCGCCAGTCTATCTGCACGGCCTTGGCCTGATGCTCTGAGTATTTGAGGGCGTTTTCCAGCAGGTTGCGTAACACGATGGCGAGACGTTCGCGATCGGCCTCGATACGTAGTGCTTGTGTGTCGACACTGAGTTCGATGCCAGGCTTACGTCCTGCAAAGCCCATGATATTGTCGCGGATCAACTCGCCAATATCGAAGCTGCTCAGGTGGAGCGCCTGGTGTGCATTGTCCATGCGCGCTGATTCCAGCAACTCCGTGATCATCTGCTCCATAGTCCGGAGGTTGCTGTCCAGTTGTAACCGCGCCTTGGAGTCTTCGACAAACTCCAGCGCCAGCTTCATGCGGGTGAGGGGTGAGCGCAACTCATGGCTGACATCGAACAAGAGTTGCTCCTTATTTTTGATCATGCGTTGGATCTGTAGCGCCATATCGTTAAAGGCCTGCACTACATATTTGAGCTCACCATGACGAGGGACGGTGATTTGGTGGTCCAGCTTACCGTTGCCGATCTGTTCTGCACCCTCCGTCAGTGCGTGTATGGGGCGCAGTAATCGGCGGACACCGCCGTATGCAAGGCCGAGGACCAGGATGATGCTTATTGCCAGGGCGAGAAAAAACCACCATGAGTTATCACCCAGCGGGGAATGGGTAACGGCAAAGATGTAACGGTAGTTGTTTTGTTGATAAACAATATAAAACGTGCCTTTATAGGGTCCCCACTTCAGTTTTGTATTCCCATTGCGTGTATGCAGTTCATTAGAGGGAGGAATGCTGAGGCGCTGATGACTAAACCAGAATTGATTCTCCTTTTCCACCATAACCTGAAAACCTAATTCCTCGGCGCTTTTGTGCAGCTTGCGTGGGTCGGGTGGCTGCCCCCATTCCTGAACAAGATAGTCGGCGTAGTATTCGAGATTCTTTGCCAGGGCATGACCCTGGGCGCGTTCATGATTGCTGAGGAGATGCGCGCTGGTCGCAACGAGGATGATTAGTAGCAGTCCACTGATGCCGAATATAAGAAGTAAGCGGAAAAATATTGAGTGACCCCAATGGTGAGAATGTTTATGGCGCAGCATGCGTGACCTCGGCGATAAACTGATAACCCTTACCCCACACCGTTTTTATAAAGCGCGGCTGTTTTGGGTCATCCTGCAGACGTTGGCGTAGACGCGAGATCGTAATATCGACGGTGCGGTTGAGTGCGTCCCAGTCCATGCCTTTAAGGTTCTCCATAATGTCGTCGCGTGACATGATTTTTCCGGGATGGCGTATCAGGAGGGCCAACAGCTCGAATTCCATGGTGCTGATGTCCAGAACTTGTTTGTGCAGTGAGGCAGTACGCTTAAGGAGGTCAACAGAAAGTCCATCGCTGGTAAACACCTTATTGTCCATTGTCACTGGATGGCTGCGGCGTAATACGGTTTGAATGCGCGCAACCAGCTCACGAGGTTCAAAGGGTTTGGGCAGATAATCATCGGCACCCATTTCCAGGCCGACGACCTTATCCATGACGTCTCCGCGCGCGGTCAGCATGATCACCGGGATGCTGTGTTCTCGACGTAGCTCCTGTAATACAGCGAAACCGTCGCGGCCTGGCAACATGACATCGAGAATAATCAGGTCTGGTTTGTATTGGTGCAACAACGAGATTCCCTGATCCGGGTGTTGTGCAGTGGCGACGTCGTAATCGTAGCGCAGCAGGAAGGACTGCAACAGTTCGCAGAGTGCGAGGTCGTCATCGATGATCAGGATGCGTTTTGGCACGTATCGATCTCTTTGGCTAGGAGTCTTGCCTGGTGGGGCAAGTATTACCGTGGTTTTCTGACGTATACAAGCCCCGCACCGGGTGAGGGTATGGGGCTTGTATCGCGCAGTCTAGCGGGTATTACTCCTTATGCCCATGCCGTCCACAGAACTTGCCACCATGGCGGAACCTGTCGAGGTGATCTGCCAACTTTTCTCGTTGCGCCGGGGTCAGGCTGGCATGGAACTCCGCCAGTTTATCAATCACGGCTGGGGCCAGTTGCTTTACGGTATCGGCATGTTCATTGACCATGCCTAACAGCAGTTGCTTGTCCAGTGTATCCGACTTGATACTGTTGCGGATCTGATCCAGTACCTGCTCGTGTGACTTGAACTTGTCCTGCCGCAGTGAGTTTACGGTATCAATTACGGCCTGTAACTTGGCCGACTGTGTTGTATCGAGGTCAAGTTTGCTGCTGATGCGCTTGACGATCCATTCGGCGCGATGCTCCGGGCCGTAAAAATGATGGTATGTGACGCCTATCGCAACCCCGAGGGTAGCAATAAGCCCTAGCACGGCGAATATATTGGTTAGGACTTTAATCATCGTTGCATTCTCCTGTGATTAACGATGGGGCAAGCATAGGCCTGCTATGGCTATGAGTCTGTTGTGGTTCGGTATCAGTTTGTATCAAAGTGTAGAGGCTGTGAGGTGCTATCTTGCCGTAGCGCATTGGCGCTGACGAAGTATAATGAACAAATCATTCCCACTGAGTGCCCTGCGTGACTTCTCCAGCGATGCGTTTTCTTTATGGCGACCGTGAGCTGATCCTGGAGGTGGCCGACCTGTTGGCCGCCCCGGTAGACGTCATCGTCAATGCCGCCAATGGTATGTTGCTGCATGGCGGTGGTGTGGCCGGCCAGATCCAGCAACGGGCGGGTGAGCGCCTAAAGATGGAGAGCCAGCAGCTGATTCGAGAGTATGGGGCGCTGGAGAGCGGCATGGCCGTCTATACCTCGGCCGGGGAGCTATCCTACAAGGCAGTGATCCATGCGGTGGGATAGCTC
>JAHEDA010000146.1 GCA_024641445.1 Gammaproteobacteria bacterium | reverse complement strand
GTACCGATAAGGGTGATAGTGATCTGATTTTGATCGACCTGGGTAAGGGTAAAAACCGTCTGGGTGGATCATGTTTAACGCAGGTCTATAAGCAGATCGGACATCATGCGGCGGACCTCGATGACCCGACAGCGTTGATGAATTTCTTCAGTACCATCCAGTCTCTAAATGATAAGGGTTTGTTACTGGCCTATCACGATCGCTCCGATGGTGGTCTGTTCGTTACGGTCTGCGAGATGGCCTTTGCCGGACATACGGGTGTGAGTATTCATCTGGATAGTCTGGGTGACGATCTGGTGGCCGCGCTCTTCAATGAGGAGTTGGGTGCAGTCATACAAGTAGCACACAGCGACACCGATGAGGTGATGCTGTGGCTGCGTGATGCGGGTCTCGGTCACCATAGTCATGTCATCGGGACACTCAATAGCGAGGACCGGATCGAGTTCAGTTTTGATCGCAAGGTTATCCTGGCAGAGCGGCGTCATGTCTGGCAACGGGTCTGGAGTGAGACCACGCATCAGATGCAGTCCCTGCGCGATAACCCGGAGTGTGCCCAACAGGAATTTGATGCACTGCTGGATGCCAACGATCCAGGGTTACACGTCAATCTCACGTTTGACCCGCAGCAGAATGTCGCCGCGCCTTATATCAATAAAGGTGTGAAACCACGCGTGGCGATTCTGCGTGAGCAGGGTGTGAATGGTCATATCGAGATGGCAGCGGCCTTCGACCGTGCAGGCTTTACCAGTGTGGATGTGCACATGAGCGATCTCATGAGTGGGCGCGTCTCACTGGCATCCTTTAAGGGGCTGGTTGCCTGTGGTGGATTCTCCTACGGTGATGTCCTGGGTGCCGGCGGGGGCTGGGCCAAGTCGATCTTGTATAACGCCGCAGTGCGTGACAACTTCGAAAGCTTCTTCCACCGCACGGATAGCTTTAGTCTCGGGGTCTGTAACGGCTGCCAGATGATGAGTCACCTGAAGGATTTGATCCCCGGTGCTGAACATTGGCCACGTTTCCTGCGCAATACCTCGGAGCAGTTCGAGGCACGCTTAGTGATGGTGGAGGTCGTCGAGTCACCCTCGATCTTGTTGCGTGACATGACCGGTTCACGCCTGCCCATCACGGTGGCACATGGTGAGGGTTATGCCGCATTCTCTCCCGAGCGAAGTGCCGTTCATGTACTGGAACAAGGCATGGTGAGCCTGCGGTATACCGATCACTACGGTCAGCCCACCGAGCAATATCCCCTAAACCCCAATGGTTCGGCACTGGGTATTACCGGATTAACGACGGTTGATGGGCGTAGTACCATAATGATGCCGCACCCAGAACGAGTCTTCCGCAGGGTGCAGCACTCCTGGTGCCCGGATGAGTGGACAGAGGATGCCCCCTGGATGCGGCTGTTCCAGAATGCCCGGCGTTGGATAGGTTAAGGTTTCTGGGGGGGGTATGCCACTACTAATAAGTAAGTTGATTTGCGTATCGATAGCGTTGATGCTTATCCTCTCATGGTTACAGGCAAATTCTCTATACTAAGACGTATGCTGAATATACCCAAGATCAAAGTCCCGGCCAGCGAACTAGAGTGTGGCATGTATGTGCACGAGCTGGACCGGCCCTGGTTGGGCTCGCCCTTCCTGTTCCAGGGCTTCATTCTTGATTCCGAGGAGGTCTTGAAGCAGGTACAGGGTTATAGCCAGCACGTCTTTGTTGATCCACTACGTTCCACCGAGGCAGTGCAGGAGAAACTACGTCGTTTCGCCGCTGCAATACCAGTAACCAAGCCCAAGGAAAACATCTGGAACGGGACTGGCGAGCTGAGTGAGGCCGAATTTGCCGAGGCCCTGAAGCGCGCCAAACTTACCTACAACAGGACCCGTGATTACATCGATCTTGCCCTGGAAGATGTGCGCATGGGTAACAGTGTGGACACTGCCATGGCGCGCGAGCTGGTTACCGATATGGTGGGCAATATCATCCATAGTCCCAGCGCCAGCGTATGGCTGACTTATCTGAAGAATCGCGATGAGTACACCGCGATCCACTGCGTCAACGTCTGCATCCTGGCCCTTACCTTTGCCCGGCATCTGAAATTAACGCGGGATGAAATGATGATCATTGGCATGGGTGCCTTGCTGCATGACCTCGGCAAGATGAAGGTACCTGACCATATTCTGAACAAGCCCGGCAAACTGACGCACGAGGAGTTTGATGTAATCAAGCTGCACCCGATGCACGGTTACGAGATGTTGCGCGACAAGGACGACCTTGATGACCCCACGCTCAATATCGTCTTGCACCATCATGAACGTATGAATGGACAGGGTTACCCGAATGGCCTGGAGGATCAGGATATCCCGCGATTGACCAAGATGGTCTCGATTGTGGATGTCTATGATGCAATTACCAGTGACCGTTGTTATCACGTGGGTGTTTCACCCCATGATGCACTCAATGCCATGTATTCCTGGATTGAGGGTAATTTCGAGAAGGAAATGATCGAGGATTTTATCAAGTGTCTGGGGATCTATCCCATGGGCAGCCTGGTAGAGTTGACGCTGGGGCAGGTGGGTGTGGTGATCTCTACTAGCGAGAAGTCGCGCCTCAAGCCGGTGATCATGTTGGTGCTGGATAATGAAAAGAAATTCTACAAACAGCGTAAGCTGATCAATCTGGCCAACCCGCGTTGGAGCACCGGGGCACAGGCCTTGCAGATTAAGCGTATCTTGCCACCTAATACCTATGGTATTGATGTCCGTCGTATTATCGCCGAGGAGACCGGCGGCATTTAAGTGGCGAGCGTCGTGTCACTGGTAGCGGGTAATAGAGGGGTATAACACCAATCTCATACTAGCAACACGCTACTCGTTACCCGCTACTAGTCATCCAATACTAGCCACTTGCTATCCGCCTGCGTTACCCTCTGCGTTCTTAAATTAAATATCGAATTTCTCATGACTATGACCAAGGCCATTGCAATCTCCGGTCTTACCAAGAACTACCCGGGTGGCGTGCAGGCGCTCAAGGGGGTTGACCTCGTGGTTGACGAGGGGGATTTCTTTGCCCTGCTTGGACCCAATGGTGCGGGCAAGTCCACCACAATTGGGATCATTGCCTCGCTTGTAAATAAAACGGCGGGCAGGGTAGCGGTGTTTGGACATGATATCGACACCGAGTTGGAGGCCGCCAAGAGTTGTATTGGACTTGTTCCGCAGGAATTCAATTTCAACATGTGGGAGCCAGTCTCCGAGATCGTGGTGAATCAGGCCGGTTACTACGGTATCGAGCGTGGTGTCGCCCTCCAACGCGCAGAGAAGTACCTGCGTCAGATCGGGTTGTGGGATAAACGTCGTGTGATGGCGCGGGAACTCTCGGGTGGCATGAAGCGTAGATTGATGATTGCACGGGCGCTGGTGCACGAACCCAGATTGCTCATCCTCGATGAGCCCACGGCTGGGGTGGATATCGAGATCCGTCGCTCCATGTGGCAGTTCCTGCGCGAGATCAATCAGCAAGGTACTACGATTATTCTCACCACTCACTATCTGGAAGAGGCCGAGAGCCTGTGTCGTAATATCGCGGTTATTAATAATGGTCTGACCATCGCCAGCACCGGCATGCGGGCGCTGTTGACCAAGTTGCACGTCGAGACCTTTGTCCTGAACCTTGCACAAGCCCTGTCATCGGCCCCTGCGATTGCAGGGTATCGGCTCAACCTGGTGGACGAGACAACGCTGGAGGTTGAGGTAACCAAGGGACAGGGTATCAATCATGTCTTCGATGCCCTTGGTAAGTTGGATATTGAGGTAACAAGTATGCGCAACAAGACCAATCGTCTGGAGGAGATGTTCATGCGCCTGGTGGAGACGGGGCAACTATGAGGGTTTCTGCACAATACAATGCCTTTAAGACCATCTTGGTGAAAGAGGTCCTGCGCTTTGCCCGTATCTGGGTGCAGACGGTGCTGCCTGCGATGATCACCACCGCACTCTATTTTGTAATCTTCGGGAATCTAATCGGTAGTCAGATCGGCAATATCCATGGCTTCCGCTATATGGATTACATCGTACCGGGTCTTATCCTCATGGCGGTGATCAATAACTCTTATGCCAATGTGGTGTCGTCTTTCTTTGGTGCTAAGTTTCAGCGTCACATTGAAGAGATGTTGATATCACCCATGCCAAACTATCTTATCCTGCTTGGTTTTATCTCGGGTGGCCTGGCGCGGGGCTTAGTGGTCGGTGTGGCAGTGGCCCTGGTGGCAACGATCTTTGCCGGGGTGCACTTGAATAATCTGCTGATCGTGGTGTTGGTTGTGACGCTGACCTCATCACTGTTTGCGATGGGTGGTCTGGTGAATGCTGTCTATGCCAAGTCGTTTGACGATATCTCTATAATTCCTACCTTCGTATTGACTCCGCTGACCTATTTGGGCGGAATCTTTTATTCTATCGATATGCTCAGCCCGTTCTGGCAGGGGGTCTCGCTGGTTAATCCGATTCTCTACATGATCAACGCTATGCGCTACGGTATGTTGGGGGTATCGGACATCAACGTTGGAGTAGCCATCGGGATGATCTGCGCCTTTAACGTCATCCTGTATGCCTTTGCATTGAATCTGCTTCGACGCGGGGTCGGTATCCGCGCCTGATACGCGCTACACGCCCCTGTGTGGCAGGGCGAGGTGTTACTGACAGGAGAAATAGATCAGGTGTTCGTTGTCCACCGAGACGGACTTGCCCAGACTGATGAAGCCAGAACCCGATAAGGGGTACTCCTCACCCTGTAGATAGACCTCTTTGCCTCCCTGTCTCTTGATGAAGGTCCCGTTAGTGCTTTGGTCTGCGAGAATGAACTTGCCCTTGCGAAAGATGATGTGTGCGTGGTTGCGCGAGGCGAGGTCGGATTTCACTACCATGTCACAACCGCTGGAGCGACCGATCATGAAATCGGCGTTGCGGCCATTGAGCTCCTTAATGGCATTGCGATAGGTCAGGTAGAGTCGTTGGTCGCGATTGAGCAGATTCTGAAAGCGCGAGACATCCATTTCCTTGGTCAGGGGGTCAGGCTCGCCCTTGCGTGCGGGGGCAGCCGGGGTCGGGATCTGTTGCAGACGCTTGACGAAAAGATTCTCGCGCTGCAGTACCAGCCCCCCTAGCTCATTAAGCAGATCTTCATCGATCAGGCTGGAAGGGATGCTGTAACTCGTCTTGCCGGGGCGTCCAAGGTTGTTACACAGAAGGCGCACATCGGTCGAGTCTTTCTCCATGGTGAATTGCAGGGACACCGGGATGTCACCATTGAACTCCAGAGTCTTGTCGGTATTTATCGAAAAACCACTCAGACTCTGCGTAGACAATTCAGCGATTAAGGCCTGCACATCACCCTGATAATCAATCTTCAGGGCCTCATTAACATGCAGGTCAAAGGACAGGGTGAGTACCAGCTTGCCATCTTTGCGTTCAAGATTCAGATTATATTGCTGGCGGTGTAGCTTGCTGAGTACGCATCCTTCGGCGATGCTGAAGCCGATCTCAGGTTCCTGTTCAGTGAGATAGAGGACCTCGAGTAGTTCCTGCAAATATTCATGGATGCGGTGCAGGGCACTGATGGTGTTGGCAACCGAGAGGTCTTGCGGTCGTCTGTCCGCGACATCCTCACCGCTCTGACGGAGTTGTTCGCGGGCCTGGCGCTTAAGGTCTTCCAGGATATTCACATGTCTGTCCTTGTGGGTTCCGTGTGAAGGTCTTCGCGCTACATCCGCAGCGCGCGTTTCGTATGGTAGCGATAATCCGCTGGTGATGTAAGCCCTATTTGTGTTCGCCCTGGCTGACTTTCAACAGAATGTGATCCAGTGCGCGCCAGGGTAACAGTCGTCGCATCAGGGCAAAAAAATGTGTTGGCAGGGTGACATAGTAACGAATCCGTGGCCGCCTTGCGGTCAAGGCATGCCGTACCTTCTCCAGTACGGCCTCCGGCGGCAGGGTAAAGGGGGTCGCGGGTCCCGGCTTTTGCAGGCGACGCTCCATGGCCTCATACCGACCACGGTGTGGGCTAATCGACTTGTCGATATTCCTTTCGTAAAGGGCATAGGCATTGGCGCGGAAGCGACTGGTGACCGGGCCGGGTTCGATCAAGGCGACATGGATGGCGCTGTCGTGCAGCTCCAGGCGCAGGGTATCGGTGAGCCCCTCCAGGGCGAACTTGCTGGCCGTATAGGCACCACGATAGGGCAGGGCGATCAGCCCCAGTACCGAGCTGATCATGATGATACGACCATGACCCT
>JAHEDA010000145.1:3073-6337 GCA_024641445.1 Gammaproteobacteria bacterium | reverse complement strand
AGGTCTTGGCGCGGGAAGACCTGTCAAAAATGAATCTACTGAGCGGTGGGCAACGGGTAGCCTTTCATAGCCCATGTACCTTGCAGCATGGTCTCCAGTTGAGTGGTGCGGTGGAGTCGGTTTTGCAAAGGCTTGGGTTTAATCTTGTGGCGGTCGATGATGCGCATTTGTGTTGTGGCTCCGCTGGTATCTACTCACTGCTGCAACCCGGAATTTCACAACAACTCTTGCGTAACAAGCTCGCCAATCTGCAAAACAAGGCCCCCGAGCTTATCGCCACGGCGAATATCGGCTGTCAGTTACATCTGGCGACAGCAGCTAGTGTGCCGGTCAAACACTGGCTGGTGATGGTGGCAGAGTGTATGCCCACTTATTCGGGTTCTTCTACCTGAAAGGATAGGCAGACACTCAAGCCGAGGTGGGAAGCATAATTTCGAAGCGAGTCCCTTTGTTGGGTTCACTCTGTATGTTGATGGTGCCACGCATCATGCGAACGAGTTGTGCGCAGATGGCAAGCCCTAAACCTGTACCACCATAATTTTTTGCCGTTGCAGCCTCGGCTTGTTGAAACGGCGTGAAGAGTCTATCCAGTTGCTCATGGGTCATTCCAATCCCCGTGTCAGTCAGGGTGAATTGAATGGTTTTGTCGGACAGGCGTGTAACGTGAAGGCTTATCTCCCCATTGCGGGTAAATTTAGCCGCATTGCTAAGCAGGTTAACCAGAATTTGTATCAGACGAGTAGAGTCAGAGACGATCCTTGGTATGGATTGGTCAATATTTGTATGTAGCCTGTTCTGATTTTTCGACATCATTGGGGCTGTTATGTTCGTCGCTTGTGAGATGACATCATTGACTTCTATGTCCTCCAGGTGAAGCTGGAGCAAACCGGCCTCCATTTTAGAAATATCAAGAATGTCATTGACGATCGTCAGAAGGTGTTTGCCTGAATCTTTTATTCGGCCAAGGTCTTCAAGGTAATTTGTGTCCTTATTATCACGAGCAGCCTCGATAAGTAGGTCGCTATAGCCAAGAATGGCATTCAGTGGCGTGCGTAACTCATGATTCATATTGGCGAAAAACAAACTCCTTGCCTTCTCCGCCTTTTCTGTGAGCTCCAGTCTTGCAGCTACCTGTTGATGAGCATGTTTATCAGAGAGCCTGCGTTTTTCTGCACGATGCATCTTTATGAACATAAGCAGGACAATGATTGCAGTAAGAACAATGGCTACAAGGAGGGCACGGGTACGATTAAGCTGCGATTCCTTTTCGGCCAGTTCGGTACGTTGCTGTTGAAGGCGAAGTGTCTGGTCAAAACTGGCTGCGGGGACGAGAAAGGTGGCATTAAATGTCTTTTCACCATAGGTGCGAATTAAATCTTGCGCGTTTTGACTGATAAGGTAATCGAACATGACTTTTGCGTGATTCTCATCTGCACCAGAAACTTTCCGTTTACTCACAACCAGGGCGCTGTAGACATTTCTCAACGCAAACTCACCGCGTCGAAGTGGGACGATACTATTCCCAAACTCGGCCTGATGGCTAAGATAGGTTCCCATGTCAATAATCGTGTAGGCCTCGGCCTCAGCCGTTTGCCTTAGGGTCTCAAGCCCGCTCACGCCAGTGATTTCATATCCAAACCACTCAGGGTCAATGCCTGCTGTTTGCCAAAGTTCAGATATTTTTCTATAGGTCCCCGCACGGGGTGAAGGTGTTAGGAAGTGTTCTTCCTTCTTTGCCAGAAACCGGAGGGCATCAATAACACTTTCTGCGCGGATAAGCTCCGGGTGAAGATTGGGTGGCCCTACGAGGGCGTATTCGCTATACATGATCTGGGCGTGCTGACTGCCATACCCGTCGACCATGAACTGTTCTTCGGCCATGGGGTGATGCGTTATCACAATATCCGCCTTACCCAGTTTCGCCTGGTCAAGCACTTCCAATGCGCCCAGTGATGTCAGTTCTACTGCAATGTCGGGATGAAGATGACGGAATCCCTGAATGAGTGCGCTGACCACACCCGAGTCGACAAAAGATCTTGCAGCAAAGAGTCGTAGTGTTTGTTGCGCGTGTGCTGTGGTGGTGAGTGCAGTGAGTAGCAGGGCAATGATCGTGAAAATAATGCCCGCAGTCAGCCAGGACGGGTGCACAAGTGTGGGTGGTTGCCCACCATATTGTCTTGGGCTGGTCGCGTTCATTGCCGCATAGGGTCTATTTGTAAGAATGGGACTACATTTATCGGCAAGAAACTGACTACTTGAAGGAAATTTGGATGTCTAATGAATCTATCTTACTAATATCCTTATAAATAGTGAGGGACACTCCTGTCTTCTTTTGCATATTAGATAATCACTAGATACTTAAAATTGCACATTGATCAGTGTTGAGCTGGCAATTTTTGCTCTGAGGAATAGAGACTGGCGTTGGTTGCTGCAAGAGGTCGGCGGGAAATGGAGATAAAGAACCATCACCTCACGGTGATGGTTTTCCAGATGCGGGTAATGCTAGGCGGCTGCACCGAGAGGGTTGCGACTACGACCCGCTAACAACACGGCCATTGAGCGGCTGTACTGGACGAATGCTCTTGGGAAAGAGTTTGGTGAAGGTCTCAATCTGTTCTGCCGAGACCTTGCCACGGCTACGAAGCACCATCCAGTTTACCCCCTCGCTGCATGGAGGCGTCGTCAGAGAGCCCGAATAATTGTAGTAGCTCATGTTAGGGGGCATCAACCTGGAGACATCCAGATCGGCGGGAAGGGGCCTTTCTTCACCAGTCTTGGTTGGAAGATTCTTCCACAAAGTAGTGATAACAGAATTCTCCTTGCCAGTATCCAGAAGCATACCGATTACACCGAGTTGACCATCATCCGCCTTGTGAACTAAATGCACCACCATATCGGCATGTCTGCCATTGATGGTGTGCTCGGAGGGGGAGTGAAAATGAAATTGCAGCAGCTTGTAGGTTTTGTCCCCGAGCTTGATGCTGCTGCCCTCGTTCATGTTGATCTGGATGGTATGGCCGTTGTTGACGATATTTTTGGCAGTTGCCTTATAGCTGAGTAGTATCGGGGGTAATTTGAGTCCGGTGGTTTTGCTGATATCGATGGGCGATTGCTGTTTGCCATCTTTGCACATTGTGTAGTCATGGTTGAGCTCACCCCAGTGGTCAGGGCCACCGTGACCTTCGTAACTCCAATGTGCGGTTTCACTAGCAACCGCACCACTGTACAAGATAAGTGTCACGATGCCCGCCACTAAGACCTTAC
>JAHEDA010000145.1:0-3063 GCA_024641445.1 Gammaproteobacteria bacterium | reverse complement strand
ACAGTCGACAACCATTTAGGTCGACGTGGTGACTGAGGTCTTGTGGGGTGCCTTATCAGTGGCTGGTCGAATTTAGACTAGACCAGAGCCTTCCCCCCTCGCCCTGTTCTCATTGTGGTGCGGTTACACAAATTGGGGAGAGGACGTAAACCCAAGTGAATGACTTGGGTATATAGCCATTGACACATGGGTCGTTAACTCTGGGTTATGCGCATTCTCTTGATTGCCGACTTTCGCTAAAGATTATTTTCTGCAGGGTCGATATGGGTAGGATGGCATGGAGGCATCTTTCTAATAAAATTAGACAAGGTAGATTGCAACATGAATGCAACCGCCACGCCAATCTCCGCTAGCAACGAATATCTACAGCAAAACCAAAAATATGACCGCCTAATAAGCATCGGTCGATTATTCTCGAATCCATGGATCACGACCATAGTCTCTATCCTGGGTTCGGTCTCGATATGGTTCTCGGCGCATATTATCTTCTCTGTACCCTATAGTTCCTTTGAGGCCGCGTTGCCAGTCATTATCCCTCTACTCGTTGCGTACCCGATTTCGCTCGTCTTTCAGTCCTTTACCCAGGCCCTTGAACAGACTAACCGCTCCCTGATACAGGCCAATGTGGAAATCGCGGAGCAGAAACGGAAATTGGAAGAGAGCAATGAGACAAAGTTAAAGCTCTTTTCCATCGTTTCTCACGACCTGCGCGGCCCGATAGGGACGATCTGTAATTATCTTGAGTTTATTCAGGAGGAAGAGTTTTCGAGTATCGAGGAAATACTTGAAATGTTTCCCGCCATGATCAATGAGGCTAAGACGACATTGCAGCTCATGGACAATCTTCTTAAATGGTCAAAATCACAAATGCAGGCCATCGACCTTGCGCCGACATTTATGAATGTTCAGGAGTTGCTGCGTGAGAATGCGGGCCTGTTCAAGACCCAGTTAGAGAAGAAGAATATTACTCTGCATGCAGCTGAATCAGTACCCATTGCAATACAGGCAGATCGAAACATGTTGCTGCTGGTATTACGAAATCTCACCGCTAATGCGCTTAAATTCACACCCGAGGGTGGTACGATCACTATCAAGGCTGAAGCAGTCGGTGATTCAGTTACTATCAGCGTCGAGGACTCGGGAGTCGGAATCAGTAAGACAGATCAGGCAAAATTATTCAGGGCAGACATCCAGCACACGACACCCGGTACTAATATGGAGAGGGGCACCGGTCTGGGTCTGCTGTTGTGCAAACAGTTTATTGAAAAGCATCATGGCACTATCTGGGTGGAGAGCGTGCCGAATAAAGGGAGTTGCTTTTGTTTTACGCTGCCAAAAAATATTATCGACCCTGCATGGGAGAAATAGCGGCAGTAGATAGGTACAATTAATCTTTCGAGGCTATCTCCCGCTTGTCATTCGTAACTAACTGTTCCTAAACGGTAACCATCTACCCCGCTCATCCCGACCTCCAGCCTTGGCTTCCTCGGTACTTGAATTCAATGCTTCAATGTCCGGATTTCTCAATAAGTCGTGGCGTTTAAGTTCATAGGATGTTTATTCGCAAATTACAGTAATAAAAGATTTTACATAGGGCTCAATCTCAGCAACATCCCGGTCCATGAAGATCAAGTTTCTGAAGGCCACACCTGACATGAAAAAATTGGTGACGATAGACAATTGTTTGATATCGTAGTCGGGTGCTATCTGTCCATTATCTTGCAGTCTGGCGAGACGTGCGATGAGACGCTGGTCGCTTCTTGGAACCATATCATGGAGTAATTGCTGATACTCTGGTGAGAACATTGCCTCATGGATCAGCATGCGAAAGAAACTGATGTTTTTCCGTATTTCAGAGAAATTAGATAGTAAGTAGAATGTCAGCTCATCGGCAAGGTTGTCTTTTTCCGGGTATGCCAGTTCCTTATCTATTATGCGTGCCGTCTCATCCTTGATCAGTGTTGTAAAGAGATTTTCTTTATTGCCAAAATAGCGAGAAATAAGCGCGATATTTGAATTGGCCCTGTCAGCGATCATCCGTGTCGTTGTTCCCTTGAATCCCCTCTCGGCGAATAGCTCTATAGCAGCTAGCTTGATCCGCTCTTCGGAGGTTTCGCGGTCATAGGCCGCGTGCGGCCTCGATTTGCATTTCCTTCCACATAATCTAATCATATGAATAATTTAAAGATTTAGTCATGACAAAAACAAATGTAATCACTTGATTACAAATACCCATGCATGTATGATATACAAGTAATCAAATGATTACAATATTGCGTGCCTATTCAAAGTCGGAGAGTCAGGGATATGTTGCCGGAAACACTGAGCAGACTCACCCCCATATTTACGCGTGGTAGAAAAAATACCACAAGGAGTTCCAGGGGCGAAGTCGCTTTAATGGTCGTTTTGTTATTTCTCAGCCCTGCTTCTCGGGCCATATCGGTTCATGAATATATCGAACAGGTGGTTTCAGAAAATAGTGACGCCATCGGTGCTAACAAGCAATTAAAGGCGGCTGAATACAGGACATCAGAGAGTCAGCTGCTAACCATGCCGAATGCCTTTGTCGAATATGGTGTGAATAGCGATGGCAAGAAGGCTACCCCACCATTATTGACTTATGACCATATGGAATACCAAACCGTAAAATTTGGGGTGGAGCAGAACTTCGAATCTGGCCTGCAAGGAAAGCTCTATTATGAGCAAAGCCATACCCGATTTATCAATGCACCTCTCTTAAAACCGGAGGCCAGTAATTATTATGATATGAATCCTACTCTGGAGTTATCGATGCCGTTATGGGCAAATGGCTTCGGACGCAGTTTGAGAGCACAGAAATCGCTTATCGAAAACAATAGTCAGATTGACAAATATCAGGCCCTGGCCAAGCTTGATGGTTTAAAGGCGGATGCCGAGCAGAAGTATTGGGCATTGGTGGTCTTACGTGAAATTCTAAAGGTAGAACGGAAGGCCCTTTCATACGCCGAGGCCATGCTCGATTATGTGAATAAGAGGGCAGCGATGCGCCTTGGCGAGAAGAGTGACATCCTCCAGGCCAAAGCA
>JAHEDA010000144.1 GCA_024641445.1 Gammaproteobacteria bacterium | reverse complement strand
GTGAGGAGGGGGCTTGGGTAAATGTCATTCCCGCGCTTGTATCCGCAAGGGTGAGGGCGGGGATGACGAGGAGTGTTGTTCGCCTCTATCGAGTTTAGAGTTTGAACTCCGCAAGTACCGGGGCATGGTCGGAGGGGCGTTCCAGTTTGCGCGGCTCCGTGTCGATGATGGAGCTTGTGCAAACGTTTTTTAATGCATTGCTCACCAGGATGTGATCGATGCGTAGGCCCAGGTTACGGCGGAAGCCTGCGGCTCGGTAGTCCCACCAGCTAAACAGGCCATCACCCTGCGCAAACAGGCGGAAACTGTCGTGTAAACCACAACCGAGTAGATGCTGAAAAGCCTCCCGCTCGGGTCTGCTGCACAGCACCGCGTCTTTCCATACCGCCGGGTCGTGTACGTCACGGTCCTCCGGGGCGATATTGAAGTCACCCACGACGATGACCTTGGTGTGTTGTGCGCATTGTTCCTTGATATATGTGATAAGTTTTTCCAGCCAGTCGAGTTTGTAGGCGTATTTTTCCGAGCCGACCTCGCTGCCGTTGGGCACATATAAATTGATAAAGCGTATGTCGCCATAGGTCGCCGCCAGCACGCGACGCTGTGGGTCTTTCAGCCCGGGCAGGTCCGTCACGATATCGGTGGGGTCAGAGGTGGTCTTGTTGAGAATGGCGACACCGTTATAGGTCTTCTGTCCGCTGAAGATGACCTGATAACCCGCATTCTCGATCTCTTCACGCGGAAAATTCTCATCGGTGAGTTTGGTCTCTTGTAGCCCCAGGAGATCGGGCTGGTTCGCCTGTAGCCAGTCCAGCAAATGCGGCAGGCGGACCTTGAGTGAATTGACGTTCCAGGAGGCGGCCTTAAACACGAGTAGGTTACCTTGTATGAGTGTGAGCGAATATTGTTTTTAGTGCATGGTGCACTATCATGTAGTGCGAGGCCGCTCATCGGGGGAGCGGCCACGTCGCGAGTGTTGTAGTGCTGGCGTGGACGATGTCCGTAGATAAAATCAGAGCCGGAAGCCACCGTGACGACGTCGATGTTGGATATCCATCCAGGTCGCACCAGCAAAGATGCCGAGCAGAACAACGATCAGGACGAGGCCCCAGAACCAGATTGGAAAGTGTGGACGAATCGCCGCAAGCTCTTCAGGGGTGGGTACGCGCTCACCCTTCAGATTGGCCAGCGCGGCCTCGATGCGAACCTTGAGATTAACGTTTTCCTTCTCGGCGTTCTGGAGTGTTTGAGCAAGATCACCTTGATTGATTGACTTAATCTTGGTCAACTCGGTCTGGAGAGTCTGATTCTGTTTGGTTAGCTCATCCACTTGCTTGGTGGCCGCGTCTAGTTTCTTTTCTGTTTCCGCATCAACGCTTGCTTCGTTCCCACTCTTCTGGGCGGTACCTTTGTTTAGTTCCTTAATCGTGGTCTTGGCGTTGGAGAGTTCGTCACGCAGAATTTGTACGTTGCGTTCGGACTTGGCCAGCTGCTCTTCCATGGTGCGCATGGACTCAAGATTTTTCTGATACTTTGGATAGAGGTCATCCAGTTCGTGCGTGGCCGGTCGATCGGGTTTCAGGAAGCTGGTAGTGACCCAGCCCTGGGTACCATCACTGAGGCGAACGCGTGTGAAGGCGCCGTTAACCTGCACCGTCTCTACCTTCTCACCACTGGGGATGGAGCGGATGAGGGCACTCTCTTCTGAGGGTTCCTGGTGCACACCCAACAAAATGCGATCGGTTACATAGAGCGTGGCGGCGTGGAGAGGACCCGCAAGCGCCAGTAAAAGTATGACTAGTAATTTGCTTCTATAGGATATGGACGACATATAGCACCTTCATATTGTCTTTGCCTCAGTGCAAATAAGCTCACTGGAGGGTGTGTATTCGCTTAATTTTATACGTGTTCGATCAGGCCGCGATCCCGCTATGCCGCAAGAGGGCGTCAATCTGTGGTTCCCGACCACGGAAGGCGATGAAAAGTTCCATTGGCTCGCGGCTACCACCTTGCTCCAGGATATTATGCAGAAATGCCCGCCCGGTAGCGTGATCAAATATGCCTTTTTCTTCAAAAAGGGAAAAGGCGTCGGCCGAGAGCACCTCGGCCCATTTATAGCTGTAATAGCCTGCGGCATAACCCCCGGCAAATATATGCGAGAAGCCGTGTTGAAAGCGATTGTAAACCGGGGGCTTTAGTACCGAGACCTGACTACGTACCTCGTCCAGCAGGCGTTGGATCTGATTCGTTTGCGTCGTGTCATATTCCAGATGCAGGCGAAAGTCGAAGATAGAGAATTCGAGCTGTCGCACCATCTGCATCCCCGACTGGAAGTTTCTGGCGGCGTGCATCTTCTTATAGAGCGAATCCGGGATGGGGTTGCCGGTCTCATAGTGACCCGAGATCAAATTAAGTGCCTCGCGCTCCCAGCACCAGTTCTCCATAAACTGGCTCGGTAGTTCCACTGCGTCCCAGGCCACACCATTGATGCCAGAGACTCCGATGCGCTCGACGCGAGTCAGCATGTGATGCAGGCCGTGGCCAAACTCATGGAAAAGGGTCGTTACTTCATCATGGGTAAAGAGTGCGGGCTCACTACCTATGGGCGGGGTAAGGTTGCAGGTGAGATAGGCCACCGGGGTCTGGATCGAGCCATCAGCACGACGCATACGGCTGATGCAATCGTCCATCCAGGCGCCGCCGCGCTTGTGCTGGCGGGTGTATAGATCCAGATAGAATTGTCCGCGTATTACATGATGCTCATCGACGATCTCATAAAAGCGAACATCATCGTGCCAGGTCTCTACGTCAGCGACCTCGCGAATGCTTACGCCATAGAGGCGTTGCACGACCTCGAACATTCCCGGTATGACGCGTGACTCGGGGAAGTAGGGCTTGAGTTCCTCGTCGCTGATGTCATAGAGGTGTTCGCGTTGCTTCTCTGAATAATAGGCGATGTCCCAAGGTTCAAGATGTTCGGCACCATGGTGTCGATGTGCGTACTCGAGTAGTTCGCCCAGCTCTTTCAGCGCTACCGGGCGTGAGCGCTGGGCCAGGTCATTGAGAAAACCCAGAACCTGTTCAGGGTTCTCAGCCATCTTGGTGGCGAGGGAACGATGCGCGTAACTCTGGAAACCCAGCAATTGTGCAAGTTCGTGACGCAGGGCCAGCAATTCATCCATGATGGCGCTGTTGTCCCAGGTGCAGGCGTTGGGGCCCTGATCCGAGGCGCGAGTGACGTAGGCATCGTACATACGTTGGCGCAGGCCACGGTCCTCGGCATAAGTCATCACGGCATAATATGAAGGGAAGTCGAGGGTGAACACCCAGCCCTCCAGCTCCTTTTGTTCGGCAGTTTGTTGTGCCTGAGCGCGGGCCGAGGCAGGTAGTCCGGCAAGGTGTGGCTCATCGGTGATCTGCCAGTGCCAGGCATGGGTGGCGTCGAGAATATTTTCTTCGTACCTGGTTGTAAGTTGCGACAGGCGCTGCTTGATCTCTTTGTAGCGCTGCTTCTTGTCCTCGGCCAGATCGATACCACTGAGATGGAAATCACGCAGGGCGTTCGTAATGGTCTTTTGTTGCGGGATGTCGAGTTGGTTGAACTCTGGCAACTCGTGAATCGATTTATAGGCCTCAAAGAGCCTTATGTTCTGTCCCATCTCGGTGCTGTAGTCGCTGAGCTTGGGTAGGCAGGCATTGTAGGCCTGACGTAGCTCATCGCTGTTGACCACGGAATTCATGTGCGAGACCGGTGACCAGGCGCGGCTAAGGCGATCATCCGCCTCTTCCAGCGGTTGGATTAAGCTATCCCAGGTATAGTGTTCCGGTGTCTCCAGCAGACGCTCGACCAAGGCGCGATTACTCGCCAGTATCTCCTCCACGGCGGGTTCGATGTGTGCGGGTTTAATCTGGTGAAAGGGCGGTAGCCCGGTCAGGTCTAGCAAGGGATTTTTAGGCATGGTTCTCTGGGAGACTGTTGCAGAATGAGCTTAAATCTATCACGTCGAGTCATGTCGGCCAAATCGAGGGCACCTTGAATAATACGCACACCGTTAGCGCGCCATACTCCAGCCTTACCCCCGAGGTCATCCTAGATGCGGTAGAACAGACGGGCCATCGCGCCAGCGGTAGCCTGTTGGCCCTCAACAGCTATGAAAACCGCGTCTATCAGGTGGGGGTGGAAGAAGAGGGGTTTTTGGTGGCCAAGTTTTACCGTCCAGGACGCTGGAGTGATGCGGCGATTCTGGAGGAGCATGCCTTTGCCCTGGAGTTGGCCGCAGACGAGGTGCCCATGGTCCCGCCACTACAGGATACACAGGGACATACCTTGCATCAGCAGAGTGGTTTCCGGTTTGCGACCTACCCGCGACGCGGTGGGCGCTGGCCTGAACTTGATAATGTGGAAAATCTGCAATGGCTCGGGCGTTTTATCGCGCGCATTCATCAGGTGGGGTCAGTGCAGGCCTTTCGCGATCGACCCACACTGACCATCGAGCGTATGGGGGAGGAGTCCCTGCGGTTTCTGTTGGAGGCGGGCCTGATACCCCGGGAGCTGGAGCACAACTACCGCAATACTGCCGAGGCGATGCTCTCCGCCGTACGCTTGGCCTTTGAGGCAATTGGGCCTGTCCGCAAGATACGCCTGCACGGAGATTGTCACCCGGGGAATATCCTCTGGACCGACAAAGGCCCGCACTTCGTGGACCTGGATGACTGTCAGATGGGACCCGCAATCCAGGACCTGTGGATGCTCTTGTCGGGAGATTCAACAGAGATGGCGGCACAATTGCGGGGATTATTGGCGGGCTATGAGGAATTTCGCGAGTTTGACCTGATGGAGCTAGGCCTCATCGAGCCACTGCGGGCACTGCGCCTGATCCACTACAGCGCCTGGCTGGCACGCCGCTGGGGGGACCCGGCCTTCCCGCAGCACTTTCCCTGGTTTAACACCCCGCGTTACTGGGAGGATCAGCTGAATACCCTGCGTGAGCAGAACGAACGGCTGGAGCAACCGACTCTCTCGCTCTCAACATAAAACTAATCGACCGTCTGAAATATTAAATACAAAATATAGATGGTTATTATCGAGCGCATAGATGTATATCGAGTAATCATAGAGTTAGCAAGGGAATAAGCATGTAAGAATTTTCTTACATGCTTATTTATATGATTTATTAGCATATAAATTATTTGCATACTCTAGCCCGGATTTGTGACGACACCATTACAACAACGGGGGTACCCGAGTATGAAGAGAAGAGACTTTATAAAAGTCGGCGGGGCAGGGATGGCCAGCGCGTTTATTGGAGGAATGGGATTGGTAAGTTGGCAGTCCCGTGCATACGCAGCAACGATTACCAAGACGTACTACATCACCAATGGTCTGCTTACGATGGCAGACAATAGCTCGCTGTACTTCCGTGGTTTTAGTGAGTCAGCCAGCAGTGTCAATGTGCCAGGTAAACCACTGATCGTGCAGCAGGGCGACACGGTTAATATCTCCATCGTCAACACCCTGGGTACCAGTCACAGCTTCGTCATCGATGGCATCGTGGACAGCGGCACTATCGCGGGTGGTGCGCAAAAGACCATCAGCTTCACTGCCGGAACCCCCGGTACCTATATGTTTTACGACAAACTCAATGCCCCCTATAACCGGGTCACCGGCTTGCATGGTTCTCTGGCGATCATGCCAAGTGGCATCAGTAACCAGCTTTATAAGGGCAGTCCCACCTTCGTACAGCAGTACTTTTGGGTCTTCAATGATATCGACCCGGCCTGGAATAACGCCGTGCGGGTTGGTAGCACACCGTCCTCGGCCTTCAAGCCACGCTATTTTACGGTCAATGGCCTGAGTTCACGTCCTCCGGGGGCCCTGGGTCACGGCAATCCTGCATTTGATGCGATGTCGGCACCCGATACCTCGCTGGTAGGTAAGGTGGGGAGTCGTACCCTGGTGCGGGTACTCAACGCCGGTCTGTGTAGCCATTCACTGCATATCCACGGTAATCACATGGAATGGCTAACAAAAAATGGACAGATTCGCCCTGCTGTTTGGAAGAAGGATGTCATCTTCCTCAATAACAACATGGGTAAGCTGGACATGATCTATCCCTTTGAGACACCGCCGGACGCCTATCCCGCGTCCAATACGGGTTGTTACCCCATGCACCTGCACGACGAGATGTCGCAGACGGCAGCCGGTGGCAGTTATATGTTCGGTGCTATGACCGACGTTTACTTCATATAGGGGGTTAGATCATGAGCACAAGAATAAAGAGTTCTAGCACGACGAGCGGCGGCACCATGACTGGCGGTAGCGGTGGCGGTGGCGGTGGTGGGGCTACAGTCACCTGTGGGGCACCCACAACCGTTGGTTTCGGTAATG
>JAHEDA010000143.1 GCA_024641445.1 Gammaproteobacteria bacterium | reverse complement strand
AGTACCAACCACATGGCTGTATACCTCCAGCTTGGCAAAGGCGGCATAGGCCGGTGCCGTGAAGTAGAGCAGGAAGATAAAGAACAGCGACCAACCCACGGATGCCCGCGCCTCACGTACAGACGGCGTGGTATAGAAGCGCATCAGGATGTGTGGCAGCGCAGCGGTACCGACCATTAGACAGAACATCAGTGACATGAAGTTTGCCCTGTCGTAATTGGTAAACGGTGTACTGTGTGCCTTGGCTGCATCGACACCGATCTTCGGTTCCAGTGCGGCAATCTGCTGTAGCACATCACCATAGGCGAGCTGTGGGATCGGGTTGCCGGTGATCTGGATCGACATCCATACGACCGGTACGAGGTAGGCAATGATCAGGATGATGTACTGGGCTACCTGGGTCCAGGTAACCGCACGCATGCCACCGAGCATGGAGCAGACCAGGATGCCACCCAGACCGACAAACACGCCGACCTCAAACGGGATATCCAGGAAGCGCGAGACGATGATACCGGCACCGGTTACCTGCGCGATAACGTAGGTGAATGATGCGGTGATCGCGGCGATGATACCGATGGTGCGTGCCGCATTACCACCGTAACGTGCACCCAGAAAGTCCGGCACTGTGTATTGACCGAACTTACGCAGGTAGGGTGCTAGCAGGAGTGCAACGAGCACATACCCGCCGGTCCAGCCCATGACGAAGGCGAGGCCATCGTAACCCAGTGCGTAGAGGGAACCCGCCATACCGATAAAGGAGGCGGCGGACATCCAGTCGGCACCGACCGCCATACCGTTGAATATCGCAGGGACACTGCGGCCCGCTACATAATATTCCGATATTTCGGTCGTACGACTGAGGATTCCGACCAACGCATACAGGCCGATGGTGGCGCCAAGGAATATCCAACCAATGACGTAACCCGGCATACCCATCTGTTCAAAGATGGCGAGTAGAATGACAAAGCCGATGAAACCACCGGTATACATGCCATAGATACGCGGGAGGTTTTTAATAAAGGCATCTGATGACATGTTTTATTCCTCCTCGGAAACGCCGTAGTCTTTGTCCATCTTGTTCATCGTCCTGGCGTAATAGGCAATGATGGCAACGAAGATGATCAAAGATCCCTGGGCACCCATGTAGAAACTAAATGGGAAACCAAAGAAGGTTAAAGTGCTGAGTTCTTTTGCGAAGAACACTATCCCGAATGAAACGAGAAACCAGATGACAAGAAGGACCCCGGTGATGCGTAGATTCTTCTGCCAATACTCGCGCATTTTATCTGTGGTTTGCACGGTATTGTCTCCTTTTGTTGTAGTGGGTTATTAGTCGGGTGACAGATTGGTTTTCCGAACCGAGGTGTCATGGACCTCAAAAACCTCCTCCTGGAGCGAGCTTCATCTCTCCGTTCGCTAGAGTGAACAATGCATCAAAATGCGTCAAGCCTTTTTTCTCTGCTTGTGTGAGAGACATTAACAGTAATTCAGCAGTTGCTAATGCATCAGCATCGGCTGTGTGTCTGCCATCTTCTGCCAATTGGAAGTGGGCTAACCATTTATCTAAGGGGGAACGGTTCGGTACGGTATTTGTGAACACCGCAGGGAGTAACCAGGCCAGATCAAGCCATTTTGATTTTGGTCGAATGTCTAACTGCTGGTGCGTGCTACGCAAGAGAAATTGTTGATCGAAAGGTGCGTGATAGGCGACCAGCGGAGACTTGCCTGCAAATTCCCAGAATGCCATGAGAGCCTCCACAGGCGGCGTACCCTCACGTTGAGTGGTGGGCGTAATACCATGTATGAGGATGTTGTCGTGATCGCTGGTCTGGTGTTGCTGCAAAACAACGTGAAAGCAATCTTCATAGCAGATACGTTTTGCAGCGACACGTACCGCACCAATTGATATGAGGCGATCACGTCGGGTATCGAGACCGCTGGTCTCGAGGTCTATAACGATATAACTAGCCTGTGAGAATGGGAGCGTCAGCTTGGGTGTGGGCAATTGGCTCCAGCGGTGTTGGCGCCCCAAGATCGCTTCAGACAGTTGTTTGCGTGCGCGAAATGGCCAGGGCCATTTCATAGTTGATAATCCATCGCAAGACGTTGTTGCAGTTTACGCGCCTGTCGCAGCGCCTCCTTCAGAATGCGGCGATCCAACTCGTTGAGTGACTCGGGTGCTAACTTGTTATCCAGGTTATCACCACGTTCATCTTGCTGTTGATGTTGCCGCATGCGCAGCATTTGCAAAAAACCGTATGCCTCACACCAGGCCGAGACCTCACCGAGAGGTATAGCCCCCACCTTGGCGGCATCACGTAGTCGCTGCTGAGTGTTGGTCGTTTTGATGTTATGGGCCAGGGCATAGATGCGGGCTGCATCGACAAAGGGTGTCAGCGCCTGTAACTTCAGATCGAGGCTGGCGGGGCCGCCACCTTTTGATTTCAGGCGGAAGTCGCTAAAGAGCCCTAACGGAGGGGTATTGCGCAGGGCATTGGCGGCCATCATGTGCAAAAAGCGCGGGTTTTTACTGGTACCTTCATGCAGCGATTGTCGTAGGCGCAGGACAGGTTCGGTAGGGCCGTAGAGCGGGCGAAAGTCAAAGAAGATCGCGGCATTCAACAGATGCCCGGCGTCACCTTGTTTGAGCCAGGTCTGAAAGCGTGCCTGCCACTCCTCCAGGCTGAGACAGCAGATAGGGTTGCTTGCCATGATGTTGCCAGGGCAGAGCGGGAAGCCCACCTCGGCGAGGCGGTGATTGATCTGCAATGCCAGGGGGAGTAATTGCTGGCGTAGCGCATCCGCCTCGCTTTTTGAGTTGGCCTCGAACAGGATGCCATTATCCTGGTCAGTCTTTAGTGTCTGTTCCTCGCGCCCCTCGCTGCCGAAGGCGAGCCAGGTAAAGGGAGGGGGCGGGGAGTCTGATTCCGACACGGTCAGGCTGATGACGCGTTGGGTCAGTCGATCGTTCAGGGCGGCAATAATCCGTGTGAGTTGATCGACCGAGGCGCCTTGCGCCATCAATTGTTGGGTGAAGTGGCGTATTTCATGCGCGAGTTGTTTCAGCAGTTCGATGCTGGCGGCCTGCTGAATGGCGCGGCTGATGTTTCCAAGCCCAACCTTTTGTAGTGAGAACAGCATGCGCTCCGAGACCACGCCGAGATATTTTCCCGTACTGTCCACCACGCAGACGTGGCCGATACCCTGTTCGGCCATGAGCAGGGCGGCCTCAAAGGCGAAATCCTGTTCTTGCAGGATATACAACTGTTTTGACATCACCGTCGCAACGCTATCACTGAGGGAACGTTGTGGCAGGGTGACACGTTCAAGCACATCACGCAGGGTAATAATGCCAACAGGGCGCATGGACTCATCGACGATCGCGATACTGCGCCCGTGAATCTGTTGCAATGTCTCTAATACGTGCTGGATAGAATCACTATGGAGACAGTAAGGCGCATCAGGTCTGAGCAATTTTCCAAGCGGGCTGTTTAAGGTCGCCTCGCCCGCGATCTGGAAGGTGCTATAGGATTGGGTCTCGCGCTGCGCCTGATCCAATAGATTGGCGAGGCGTCGTGTGCAAAAGTCGCGCAGGACCTCGCTCTTATCAAGTAGGGTGTAAAAATCATCGGCCGCCAGTTCAAAGCAGAAGCTATCCTCCATGGCGCGATGACGGGTATTGACAGGACGGTGCGCCAACAGGGCCCCAATGGGAAAACTCTCACCGCCGATCAATTCCCACACGCTCTCTTCACCGCTCTCGGTCTCGCCACGGACCCGCCCTTGTTTGATGATATATAGATGTTGCGCGATACCGCCTTCGGGGCGGGTGACGTATTCACCCTTGGCAAAAAAGGCGAGTTTGCTCCGGCGTGTAAGCTCCAGGAGGTGCTCCGCCTGCATTTGATCGAAGGGGGCGTGCCGGGAAAGGAAATCCAGGACAGGTTGCAAGTTGCTGCGAGTGGCTTCGCTCATGCGGGGACACTTTTTGAGGGTGGTCTCGATTATGCTGTCAGGTTACGCGATATTTCAATAGCGCCAGGCCCATCGGACAGATATCGATGCTCCGGTAAAGCGAGGGTGCGGGATGGAGGTTTATTCTTCGTCTACGCGACGACGCTGGGTTTCGATGTGGTGAATAAAGCGTTGAATCATGGCGTCAATATCGGTTGTGATGCTCAGCACTAGACAACCTATGCGGCGGCCTAACTTTGGGTTGTCCTTATTTATAGGCAGAATGTTACGCACTTCAAGATTAATCACTCCAGTGCCATGGTCCTCCAGCTTGACCTGACAAGCATTGAATTTCTTGCCCCGCTCAAATTCAGTGTCGGTGATTTCATCATGGAAGGCGATGCCGGTGGTACTTATATCGAGAATTTTATACGTGACAACGCTGCCGTCTTGCTTGGTGAGGGTGCAGCTCGCGCTGGAGCCCATCGGCAGACGAGCGCGGTAGGTTTCACGTCGTTGCAACCAGATGATGTTCTCCGGGATGACGCAGGCAAACACCGCTTGCCCCTGAAATTTGGCCTTTTTAATGCTGTGAGTCGTAAATTGACAGGTTACACCATCATGCTGCGTCTTGATGACGACAGAATCGGTCTGGATCAGACGGTTGTTGATTGTCTCGTCATTACCATAGTCGAATACAAGGAGGTCCTTGTCCGGTAATACCTCGATGATGGTTGTAATCAAGGATTTACTTCCGTGATCGAAAAACACGGTGGCAAGGGTACGGGAGCGCGCCAGCGTACGCAGTTTTCCTACAATCTCGTTACGACTATGCAGACGGTATTGCTCTACATCCTCATGCGTGATGGGGAGTGTACTCTTGTCGTTGGTGTTATTGGTCATTGTTATTATTACTAGTGGCTCAGGTTGGGAGGCCGGATTTATATACGGTCATTGTCGCCAGTCTCCCTATAGATAGTCAACCAGCAGGCCGCTGGTTTGGCGCAGACGTGCGCTGATTTGTGAGGCCAAGCTCCAAAGCAGGTGATTGGTGAGTTGGGGAAAGTCGCCGCTCATACCGATTAGCCGCTCACGGTTGAGATAGAGGACCTCGCACTCGCTCAGGGTCTCTGCCGTGGCGGAGTGCGGAAAATTATCGACCAGGGACATCTCACCCAGTGTTGCGCCTTCTCTGACAGTACTGATCTTTTTGATCTCATCCCCCGTCGTTTTCTTGGTAATCGAGACCCGGCCACTGACGATAACGCACAGGTAGGACCCGATATTGCCCTCCACATAAAGCATGCTGCCCTTGGGTACGAGGCGTGCTCGCACATGGTCGAGCAGGACCTCTAACTCACCACGGCTAAAGCCATGGAATAACTTCGTCGCCTCAAGTTTCAGGCAAAGTTGTTCTCGGTATAGGCCGGTGAGGGACAGTACGGGGAGTTTGTCGAGTGGAGTCTCTTCAGCCATGTTGATTTTGATTTCCTGGGTATGTTTCACGCTGATCCAGCGAGGTGACGCGCTGTTGCAGCAGGTGGGGGACGTTTTTACTGTCCCAAAACTGCTGTCCCCATTCCCATATCGTTCGCAATTCACATTTACTTAACTCCACAGGGGGGGCTTGGCCCAGAAAGTCCAATGCCTGCCAGATAGCTTGCACCGCTGTATTGGGGACCAGGGGGCGGGCGTGGGTCTGTTTGCTCAATTTTTCACCATGTTGATTGGTGGCGATGGGGAGATGTCCGTACTGGGGTGCCGCATAGCCGAGCGCCTGCTGGACGAATATCTGGCGGGGCGTCGACTCCAACAGGTCGCTCCCACGCAGGATGTGACTATAGCCGTCGAGGGCGTCATCGACGGCCGTCGCGAACTGGTACGAATAGAGGCCATCATTTCGACGCAGAATAAAGTCGCCACAAGTCTGTGCCAGATGACAGATCTGCTGGCCCTGTATCTGATCGAGGAAGTTGACCTGGGCATTTGCAACGATGAGTCGCAGGGCATATTCCGGATTTAGGCCGAGCCCTCGTTTGATGCAGGTCCCAGGATAAAAGCCGGGGGGGGCGAGTTGGGTACTCGGGTGTTGTGCGATCTCCTTGCGACTACACGCGCAGGCATAGATTTGCCCTTGCGTAATCAGTTCGCGGAGGGCGGCGGCATAGCGTTCGAGATTTTGGGCTTGATAGTGCACCGGTCCATCCCACTCAAATCCATAGGCCTCGAGCGTGTGCAAAATATCAGCGGCAGCGCCGGGTACTTCGCGTGGAGGGTCTATGTCGTCGATGCGCACCTCCCAGCGTCCACCGTGAGACTTCGCCTCAAGGTAACTCGCCAGGGCCGCAATAAGCGAACCGAAGTGCAGCGGACCGGTTGGGGAGGGCGCAAAACGGCCACGATAGGCTGGGTTTGTAGTGGGGTGATTACTCATACCACTG
>JAHEDA010000142.1 GCA_024641445.1 Gammaproteobacteria bacterium | reverse complement strand
AACAGGTGCTGGAAGAGAATCATCTGCGCTGGGATTCGCTCGGTGAGTTTCTGGCCCTGGCAGTATCGATTGAAGATCTCGCCATCAAGACGGGCAATAACAGGGCCAGGGTATTGGCTGCCGCGCTCGATAGTGCGAATAGCCAGTTTCTGAATAACAATAAATCACCTTCCAGCAAGGTGGGTGAACTGGATACACGCGGTAGTCACTTCTATCTGGCGATGTACTGGGCGCAGGCGCTGGCGGGGCAGCGTGAGGATATGGAACTCAATGCCACGTTCACACCCATCGCAACGGCACTCAGCGGGAACGAGTCGAAGATCGTGGCTGAGTTGAATGGTGTGCAGGGCAAGGCTATGGACCTGGGTGGCTACTACAGGCCTGATCAGACCAAAACCAATGCGGTCATGCGACCAAGCGCGACCTTCAATCAGGTGATAGATGACTTGAGTTGAACGGCCAGGCAGATAGCAAATAAAAAGGCCGCGCTTGCGGCCTTTTTTATTGTGGGCGCAGGGGCCACATACTTCGATAACTACCTGATTTATCGAGGGTCGTTTATTCGTCGTAAAAACATCATTTGCACGCCATAACAAATTGGCCGGTTTTTCCTAGGCTCGTTGCAACTGCCCTACAGCAGTCACAAACCTGAAAACGAGAAGGAGAAAGTCATGTTAAACGGATATCGCATTTATGACCTGAACAATGCCAGCCCTGCTGCCAAGCCTGTCCTAGAAGAGGTACAACGTCACTACCAGTTTATCCCCAATGCCCTGAGTGCGATGGCGGAATCCCCCGAGGCAGTGCGTGCCTACATGATGCTGGATGAGATCAACAGCGAGAATTCGCTGACCGATGAAGAACGGCACGTGGCCTTTCTGGCGATTTCACGCGAGTACAACTGCCAGTATTGTGTGGCCGCGCATACCGCGTTCGCGCAGATGGGTCAGGTAGACGGCGGTTTCATCACGGGTCTGCGCGAGAGCAAACCGCTGGCCAATAAGAAACTGAACGCCTTGCAAACTTTTGTGGGTCAGTTGGTGGAGAGCGATGGCTATGTGAACGAGAAGGACTTCAATACCTTCCTTGCCGCCGGTTATACCCGCCAGACTGCACTGGAGGTCATCACCATGATTGCCAACAAGATGATCGCCATTCTCGCCAATCGTGTGATGGGGACTGATTTGGATGCAGCACTTGAGGGTGCGCGCTGGAGTCGCGATGCCTGATCATCGTCCTCCCACCGCTCGCGGGGGCGGTGGGATATTTGAACCGGTTGCACATTTACGGTGGTGAGTGAAACGATATTGGAGATTTACTCAGGTGGAGTTTCATCCACGCTTAACAGGTTGAGCCGGCTACGGCCCCATTAATTCAGCCCTGCCTTGCGCAGATCATCCTTCATGCGCTTGAGTAACCCCGTATCGGTGACCGGAATCGTTTTTTCAAAACGGGCGAGAGTAAATGTCGGATCGCCATTGCGCAGCTGCGTCACTTCCCATTGCGCTTCATCAAGTTTCCCCAGTGCCATATAACTCAGGATGAGATAGAGGCGGGGTGGAGTGCGGATGGGATTCTTATCGATGGCCTCACGCAGGATGGTTATGGCCTGTTCATGCTGACCGAGGTGGTAATAGGCGCGCCCCAGCACGGATGGATATTGCGCCGGGTAGTGTGGATTCAGCGTCATGGCCTTGCGCACCAGTGTGATCGTTTCTTCTGGCCGCTGTTGATAGACCCGCGCAAAGGCAAGTGTGGTATAGGCGTCGGCATTGTTGGGATCGATAGAAATCGCGTGTTCGGCAGCCGTGGCGGCCCGGGTGAAGTCACGCTGAAAGAGATAAACGTATCCCAACACCTGACTGGTGTGTGGGATGCTGTCGTCAATGGCGACGCCTTTGTGAGCGAGTGTCAGGGCATGTTGGAGGGATTCCTGTGGCTTGTCACTCCAGCCAAAACGAAAGTCCTCGGCGTAGGTGAGTGCCAGCGCGGCATAGGCGCGTGCAAATTTTTTATCGAGATCAATTGCGCGCATGTACAGCTCGCGGGCGCGAGCATTTTCTTCCCTGGTTGAACGGGCGTACAGCGATTGACCTTGCAGCATCAGGTTATAGGCCTCAGTGCTTTGCGTGTAGCGCTGCACCATGCGGCGTTTTTCATCATCGGTGAGGGTAATGGACAGGGCGCTGACTATATTCTGCGTGACGTTGTCCTGCACGCTGAAGATGTCCTTGAGTTGTCGATCATATCGTTCAGCCCAGAGATGCTTGCCGGTCTCGGTATCAATGAGCTTGGCGCTGATTCGAATCTCATCACCGGCACGGCGCACGCTACCCTCCACTACATAGCGAACTTTTAGTGACTCGGCCACGCTCTTGAGTGACAGGGGCTGATTTTTATAGCTATAGGCTGAATTGGCCGCAATGACGATCAGGCCTGACACCTTCGAGAGATCAGTGGTGACGTCATCGGTGATGCCATCGCTAAAGTATTCGAAGTTGGTATCGCTGCTCAAATTGGCAAAGGGCAGGATCGCTATCGATGGTTTGCTGTCACTGTCTGGCCCAGGTGTACGAAGCAGCAACGAGACTGCCACAACGATGGCCAGGACAAGCGCCGCACCCAGGATTCGATGAAGCCGCCGCCTACCGGTGACGGCGGTTGGTGTTGTTTCGCTGCCGGGACTGGGCGTGGCCGCAGGTGCGGGGGCCTCTGTGTGGCTGGACACCGGCGCAATAAAACGGTAACCCTTCTTGGAGAGTGTTTCGATGAGCCAGGGATTGCGTGAGTCGTCACCGAAGGCCTTGCGGATTTTGATGACCGCGCTGGTAAGGGCATCGTAGCCAACGACTGTACCGGCCCAGATCTGCTGTTCCAATTCCTCGCGTGGGAGGACCTTGCCGGGTCGCTGGGCCAGGTACAGCAACAGGTCCATGACCTTGGGCTCCAGCTTGACCACGATATCGTGACGCTGAATGCTGCCGAGTTCGGGGTCAATCTGCCAGTCGCCAATCCTGAAGGGGTTTTTACGTATCTCGGCCACTCCTACCTAACCTCTGCCTGTTTGTCGCTAATATATTGGAAACCCGGGCAATTTTAGTGTCAAGGTAACAACGTCGCAAAAAGGTTGTTTCTCCGCCATAACTATTCTCGCACGCGGGCCTAGTCTCTGGTCATCCGGGTAGCCAGAGTTGGCCCCCGTGACATAGATACTAATCCAAACAGGAGGAGAACCATGAAGGCTAACAAGACAATTTCAGGGCCCCAACAGCTCATACTTGCAGTCTGGTACTTTGCTGCAGTGCTGCTGTTGACCACACTGATGATGAATATGAGTGGGGCGGCAGAGTCTTCGCACGCTATCACCAGGGACTACCCGATGCACAAGCTCACCGCGAATGTATATGTCATTCAAGGACCCACTGAGCAACCCAGCCCAGGCAATCAAGCCTTTCGCAATAACCCGGGTATCGTGCTGACCAGTGAAGGGGTTGTGGTGATTGACCCGGGTAGTACTGCTTACGTGGGGGAGATGGTGGTACGGCGCGTCAAGGCGATTACCGACAAGCCGATTGTGGCGGTATTCAACTCACACGCCCATGGCGATCACTGGCTGGGTAATGAAGGCATCAAGCTTGCCTACCCGCGTGCGGTAATCTATGCCGACAGTGCCATGAAAGAAATGAATGCACATGACGAGGGTGAGATGTGGCTAAAGGCCTTTAATGACCTCAGTCACGGCGCCGCCGAGGGCACGCACGCCGTGGGCGTCGATGTCGCGGTCAGGGATGGCGAAATTATCAAGATCGGTGACACGGAGTTTCACATCCTGCGCCCGGGCGCCGCCCACTCCAACAGCGACATCATGGTTTACGTGCCCGCTGAAAAGGTGCTGTTCTTTGGCGATATCGTTCGGGACGGTCTGCTTGGCCCCTTTCTGAGCAGCTTCAAGGGCAACATTGAGGCGATTGACCGTGGTCTGGCCTGCGGCGCGACAATCTTTGTCCCCGGCCATGGCCGTAGTGGGGATACCACGGTAGCCAAAAACTATCGTCAGTTCCTGCACACCGTGCGCGAGCAGGTGCGCGCCGGTTTTCGTGAGGGTGCCAGCGACTTCGATGTGAAGCCCAAGGTAGAGCAGTCCACCAGGGCGTTTAGCAAGTGGACAGAGTACAAGGAGAGTATCGGCAAGTTGGTCAACATTGCCTATCTGGAAGTCGAGAAGGAAGAGTTCTAGCCCGATCGGTTATGTAGTGATACCCCAATAGGGCCTGCCGTTCGGCCTTATTGGGGGGATATAAGAAAATCAGCACTTAGTGACAACTTTATCAGAATTTTCGTACATCGTTTTTTCCGGATCTCGTTAATGCCCTCCTCAACCAGTATGAACGAACAATCTCGTAATCCGCTGAGAGTGATCATCAACCCTCGTCAGACAGGGAATGAAGTCGTAAAGGAGTGGCGCGAGGACACCGAGCTGAAGGCGACGTTCACGCCCATCGCAACGGCACTCAGCGGGAACGAGTCGAAGATCGTGGCTGAGTTGAATGGTGTGCAGGGCAAGGCTATGGACCTGGGTGGCTACTATCGCCCGGAACAGAAAAAGATCTCTGCCGTGATGCGTCCGAGTAAGATTCTGAATACGGTGTTTGATGGAGTTGGATAAATATACGTTTGCCTGTAAGAAACAAAAGGCCGCGGCAGCGGCTCTTTTTTGTTAGAGCGAAAGAGTACAGGCTATTTGGAATTTAGATTTAGCGAGAGTTTACCCAGTGCCCACATCTCCAGGGCGATGTGATCACCCGCCTGTATGGGTACAGGCTTCGCGGCGGCGCCCGTGATAATCCAGTCACCCTGTTTTAGTTCTTCACCGTATGATGCGAGGATGTTCGCGACGGTCTGAATAACTGGTGCGAAATCTTCCGGTACACGTTCCTGACCCAGGGTTCGTACTTCAACTCCGTTTATAGAGAGTGAAAGATCGAGTTTGTCGCGCGCATATGCTTTTGGGGCTACCAATTCTTGCGCGATCACGACACGGTCGTGAAAGAGATTTCCGGCGAGGATGGCCTCGATGTCGTCATTGACGCTGCGTGTGGTATCCACAATCTCCAGTGCCACGGCATAGGCCGCAATGGCCGAACGGGCCTCATTGGTGTTCGTGTGCGCCGGGACGTCACGCCCCATCTGGATGGCGACCTCAGGCTCGACCAGGAGTTTACTTGTTGGGGAGGGGGCATACGTCCCACCTGAGCTGAGTCGATGCGCTGAAGAGAGATAGCCGATCATGGCTGAAGGTAGCTTGAGGCGTTGTTGATCGGCGGGCATGGCAAAGCCGATCTTCCAACCCATGCGTCGTTGTTGACTCTCCACCGTCTCGCGCCAGGTTTGCAGTTGTCGGCGCATGCCACGGTCAATCTTGTGTGTGGTATCCATGTGCTCGCTCACGGTTAATACACGGGGGTTAGGTGCCAACAGGGGAGTTACTCAGCCTCGGGTTTCGGCTCGGCCTTCTTTACACGTATCTTGCTGCCCGCGATGTCCTTGCCGTTGAGGTTCTTCATGGCCGCCTTGGCGTCCCCCGGTTTGGGCATCTCGACGAAGCCATAGCCCTTGGAGGCACCGGTCTCCTTGTCCATCACCAAGGTGCAGTACTGCACACTGCCGTAGGCCTGGAACATGGCCAGGAGTTCGGCCTCGGTGGTGGTGCGGGCAAGATTGCGAACCAGGAGTTTCATGGGGCTACCGTTTTGAGTGGAGGCGTGTATTCTACGGCAAGTGACGGGGACACTTGGGCAAAATCCATAAGGGAGTCGTAATATTCACCGTAAATGGGGTGAAAATTGGCTGGATATTTAGCCCGAGCAGCCTTTGTTTTCAATCTCTTGGCCTTGATTTGGTCTATTTGTGCCCTACATAGAAGAAAGTGTGGTGCATTGGGGTAAAAACCGGCTACACTAGCTACACGATACATTCTATCCTGGTACTTGTCAGAAGTTCTCTCCTAAGTTTTCTCCTGTTGATTACCTCGTATAAAATTGTAACGCTATAAATCTATTAATACTTTTATGAGGTTAAATATCATGGCAACAGGAACCGTTAAATGGTTTAACGAATCCAAGGGCTTCGGCTTTATTACTCCTTCCGACGGCAGCAAAGACGTATTCGTACACTTTTCTGCTATCGCCAAAGAAGGTTTCCGTACACTGGCCGAAGGCCAGCCGGTCACTTTTGATGTAGAGAAAGGTCCGAAGGGCCCGCAGGCAGTAAACGTACAGATCTAAACCTCTGTAAGTTTGATGTCTCAGCAAACCCCGCGAGTGATCGCGGGGTTTTGCTTTTTGGGGGGATAAAAAACCGTCGTTTATCTCTCCCCGCGAGTATCTAGCGCGTTTGACCGTGTGGG
>JAHEDA010000141.1 GCA_024641445.1 Gammaproteobacteria bacterium | reverse complement strand
AATGGTTGAGTTGAGTCATAGGCCAGGAGTGACAGACCGTGACCATCAGTATTGGAACCGTCAACATCTTCTACCAACATGCGGATGCCGTTCTTCAAGCCTGGTCTGTCACTGGTAAGGGTCAGGCGGTATCCTTCGTCATCATGAATGACGGAGGCATGCACCCCAATCTTGGCCGTGTTAATTGCACTCTGAATGTCTTGCAGGCTACTCTGATTGGCCGATATCTCGATCGGTTCCGCAGGTACCTCGGCATTGACCGAAAATGAATTGTCTTCCGCTGAATAGCGTCCAGCCTGAATCTTGATAATACCTGCCCCGACGGGCTCGCTATCGGAGGCAAAGGCATGGGATGCGAGTTGCTGTGCACTCGCCAATTGTTTTACCTCAAGCTGAAAACGACCCGCGTGAGGCTTACCACTGACAGCAATGGCAAGAGTATCCTCATCACTGGAACTTGCCTTCATAGCGCGTAAGGTCTCAGGATCCGTTAATTTCGATACTGCGGTTTTGAAATCAGAAAGGGAATTCTTGTAGACGCCAATAGCCGATAGTTCGGCCTGTAGCTTTGCCTCCTTAGTATCTAGTCGGGTTGTCGCAGGCGCACCTTCCGCCTTTACCAGTTTTTCAACCAGCCCATTGACATCAATACCCGAGCCGACACCTGGAGACGTAATACCGGCCATGTTTACCTCTTTAGAAAGTTAGACATCTGGCACGGCATTGCTGCCGTACCTTCTGTCGTCTTGCAATTCCGGTACCAGTTCTTAGGCCGAAATTTCGATGAGGATCCCCTTAATGCTATCTCTGTTTGCCTGTCGCATCTTCTCGTCTTCCAATACTGTCAGACGTTGTGCTAAGGCCAACATTTCCTCTGAGGGGATCTGGCGAATAACCTCGTTACTATTCGCATCTATCACCTTGACGATGACTCTTCCCGTCACATCATCCACCTGAAAATCCAGGTTTCGCCGAACATTCTGTACAAATTCCCTGAGTTCACTCACTGCCTGGTCAACTGACCTGGCATCTTGCTTCGCTACTGGGGCATCCCTTTGCACATCTGCGGCAGCCTTTTGCCGCTGTTCGTCCGACTTCTGTTGTGCCGCAACCTTGCCGGCAGAGACATCATCCGACCTATCAGAACGTACCACCGAGGCATAACTAGTCACACTATCGATTGCCATGACACCACCTCAATGCTAGTAAGGTCACGGGAGGGGCCTACCCCCCCCGTTCCCCTTCGTATTACTTCAATAGTGACAGTACGCCCTGAGGTATGGAGTTGGCTTGCGCCAGCATCGCCGTACCAGCCTGCTGCAGGATCTGAGTACGAGTCAGTTCTGCTGTCTCGACCGCGTAATCCGCATCGCGGGTACGTGAACGTGCAGCACTGAGGTTCTCAGAGTTGGTGGTCAGGTTGGCGATAGTCGAACCGAAGCGGCTCTGAATCGCACCGAACTTCGCACGCTGACTGTTTACCGCTGACAGGGCAGAGTCAACAATCGACAGGGCCTCATTGGCACCCTTCACCGAGCTGATATCCAGGGTCGAAACAGACATGAGCTCGGATGCCTCGGTCCCCTTCATGATGGCCTCGCCCTCGTTACCAGAGAGGCTGAAGGATTTCACAGAGTCGTAAGTCACCTGACCGGTAATGGTCATATGGTCACTGGTGCCAAGCGACTTTTCACCAACACTAATGTCACCCGCATTGGCATTCTCACCAGTCGCAACGTCGATATTGGTACCATTGGCGTTACGCAGCATGATACCGGTGCCATCGTCCGCCAGACGGGCGGTGATGCCGGTGATGTGTGCGACGTCATTGAAGGCCGTTACCGCAGCTGACAGTCCGTCGTTACCCTTGACATCACTGATGGTGAAGGCGATGTTCTTGGGCTTGTCGACGTTATCAGACGTAACATCCATAACATAGGCACCTGCGGCACTGAAGTTCATCTTTACTTCAGTCAGGGCAGAGGCCGTCACACCACTAGCGCTGGCCTTGGAATTTACCGCCTCGGCAACATTACGTGCGGCCGCACCGTCTTCGATCTCAATACGCTGCTGACCCAGATAGCCATTGATAGTAAATTCACCCGCCTTGATGCGCGGACCATCTGCTGCGCCACTCATTACGCCGGTTACACGGTAGTCACCATACTGAGTGGTACGGAAGTTACCCGTGGTGGTGGCGATGGTCTGGTTGGCATTGGCACCCACCTGATAGATCGCGGTACCAAAGGTGCCATCCAGCAACTTCTGACCGTTAAACTCAGAACTGGTGGCGATACGATCCAACTCAGAGACCAGCTGACCAACTTCGGCCTGGAGGGCCAGACGGTCAGAGGAGGAGTTGGTGGCGTTGGCAGACTGTACTGCAAGTTCGCGTACACGCTGCAGGATGTTGCCCGCCTCGCCCAGTGCGCCTTCCGCCGTCTGTGACAGTGAGATACCGTCGTTGGAGTTACGAGCCGCCTGATTCAAACCACGAATCTGGGCAGTGAAACGTTCAGAAATCGCCAAACCCGCGGCGTCGTCTTTGGCACTGTTGATACGCAGACCAGAGGACAGACGCTGCAAGGATACACGCAAGGATTCCTGAGAGGTATTCAGGTTTCGCTGCGCGTTCAGCGACATCATATTGGTATTAATAATCTGAGGCATGACGCACTCTCCTAATTTCTATCCCGCATCACGGTGTCTGCCGTGTGCCAGGAACCAAACACTAGCGGATATACTTTGCCGGATATGGCATGTATTTACCGCTCCCAGAGTCATTTGCGTCCGGGGTTTATGAAACTTTAATGCTTGGGTTCGAAATTAACGGAGTGACGGAATATTTATAACATATTGTTTTATATGTCATTTATGACAATTCAAGGCAAAGGAGACGCGTAATTTGCCCGTTAAGACGCGGGGTTACGTGCAGGATCAGATGTGATTAAAGAGCGAGAGGCCCTGGACTCTGGCAAAGGACTTTTGCGAGGCCTCGAGGGTGGCCATCCGAGTGCTCAGCTCACTCATGGCCTGGCCATAGTCCAGGTCGCGAATATCTGACAGAACACCTTTTATCTGCAGGTTATACGTTTCATTGATGTGAGACTGGCTATCCAGGGCATTCAAACGCGCCCCTACTGAGGCACGCGTATCTAATATCTTACCCAGGCTCTGATCGATACCAGTGATCGCCCGGTTGACCGCATTATTCAGCCTGGCGGTATCTGCCGGTTTACTATAGGAAGTCGCGAGTACATCACGCAGCTCACCAAGCATCGTAAATACATCTTTACGACGACTGGGACTGATTACAAAATAGTCACCCGGTGCTGGTGTTCCCTTGAGAGAAGTGACAACACCGCCAACCTCGATCGCCTGGTCCTCTTGAAATGGCGTGCCAGGCGGGATCAAATAATTCCCCTTATCGTCCACGACATGAAAGGTCAGTGGCTCATAGGGATCAAGCGACTCTTTCTTTGAAAATTCTATCGTGTAGGTCCCTTGATCATAGCGACCGCTGACGTTACCCGGGTCAATAACACCGGTTCCGGTATTTGTAGCCCCCTCTTGTGCCACAAATGTACCATTCCCTTCTCGAATATCACGAAAGACACTGGTTCCGGTATCACTCTCAGCAATTGTACGGCGAGGTCCGATCTGGATAAATCGCTGTGTATCATCGCCATAATACAGTATCTCACCAGCCTCATTGCGTAAGAAAGGTTTTACGTGGGTCTTCGAACCCGCAAATATGTATTCGCCGTTACTATCTACCGTATTTGCCAATCCCAGCAGCTCTTGCAGGAGCTGATCAACCTCTTCGGAGATAAATCCGCGCGTCTCATTAGTTTGACTACCATTATTGGCTGCCACTGTCAGCTCACGCACTCGCTGTAGAACATCGCCAGCGTTGGCAAGAATACCCTCTTCAAGACTCATCCGAGCGGTAGCAGCATTGATATTCATTTGCTGCTGTTCATTTACGTGTAATAAATTATCCAAATTTATCATTTTGGATGCGGCCACCGGGTCGTCCGATGGTTTATTGATGCGAAGACCGGATGATACCTTTTGTTGTATAACCGCGAGTTTCTCACTCTGATCTGACATGGCGTTGACGGCCATGTGCTGAGTTTGATTGGTTGAGACACGCATATCGCTACCTATTGAATGTTGCTATCAAGGTGTCGAATAGGTTTTTAGCCACGGCAATAACCTGTGCATTTGCCTGATACAGATTTTGATAACGAATGAGATTGGCGGCCTCTTCATCCATGTTCACTCCAGAGACCTCCTCACGTCTGGCGATTGCATTCTCAAGCAGGACATCCTGGGCCTTGTGATTAATTTCCAGCTCATGCGTCTTTGCACCAACCCGTGACACAAGCTGTGAATAGACCTCGGAGAAATTCGCCGTAGAATTATTTAGCGTTGGCTTATCCTGCAAATGAGCCATCTCCAGGGCATTGCTGTTATCGCCCGTGCCATTGAGGTTAAATTCCACACGGAAAGTATCACCTGCCTTGGGTTGACCATGAATCTTGATTCTAATACCCGGGTCGATCCCATTTTCTGTCGGGAATAAGGCAACGCCATTCACCTTGTCGTATTCGATGGATGTGACAACTCTATCACCCTCTGGCGAGGGTTGAGGATCGGTATGTGCGACCACATCTTTGTCACGTTTACGACCCGCACGCTCTGACTCTTCTTTGCCTTTTTTACCCTCAGCGTGTCCTTTCGACTCAATATCTTTTTTATCGTCATTCTCAACAATGGGCTTATCAGGAACGGAGCGGGGTGTAACCCTGATGGCCTTTCCGGAGTTGTCGATAATTTCAAAATGATTATCATCAGTGAAGTGCACACCATAGGGAGGGGATAACTCACCACCCTCAAGATTAAATAATGGCCCGCTGGTATCGGTCACCGCCTCGACCTTGATTTGACCATTACCAAGATTACTGATCGAGGCCTCGGCACGTACAGGTGACGCAGCGGCAATCTTATTGACATCATCTGTCATCATTCCAAAGCTTCTGGCGCCAGCACGGGTTGGCCGGATAATGTATTTATCACCGTTCTGAATTCCTGCCCCAGCACCCGCATCAAGACGGAATCCCTCTGATGCAAAATCCTGTGGTAGAGATGTAAAGTTTCCAATTGTTTTATCATCACTCAAGCGACGCATTGTGTATGTGCCATTGTAGTATTCAAGGCTGTAATCACTAGTGGTAAGACTATCTATATTGGTAATATTTACAGCGATATCCAGCTCGCCCTTGTTATTCTTGTTTGGCATGGCCTTGGGGGCGATTTTATCTGCCTCTGTAAAGAACAGGCCGCCGAGCTCGCCATTCAGGTCCATACCGAGCTTATGCTGCTTGTTAAACACATTCGCCACACCCATCGCTACGCGCCCCAACTCATTTTGCCCGCTATTTAGTATCGTGTTACGAAAATCGAGGATGCCACCAATACTTCCACCATTAATATAGGGGGTTATCACTGTATCTACCGATGGTCCCTTGTATACCAGCTCAACATCCTCTGGATCAGATTCATTATTTTGCACATCAAGGGTTGCGGCTGTCTGCCCAAACACCAGCAGCTGACCATTACCCACAAACACATTGACGTTACCATTACTTTCTTCGTTAACACGGACCGTCATCTTTTTAGATAACTCATAGATAAGTCGATCTCGTTGATCTAACAAGTCACTGGGCGGGAGATTGCCAATACCCCGGGATTGGTTGATTGTTTGATTTATTTTCGCAATTCCTTTTGCCAGTTGATTCACATCAACAATCTGGTTTTTTAACTCGGCCTTGACCGTAGAACGAAGAGTGCTGAAGCGCGCATCAATATACTCAAACCGGTTAGCCAGTGTCTTGGCCTGACTGAGCATAACCTGACGTTCAGAACTTGAGGAGGGATTATTTGCAACTCCGTTGACCGCGGCAAAGAACTGTTGAATCGCCGGAGCAAGGCTGGCATTTGGATCCGCCAGAAGGTCATCAACTTGACGACTATAGTCATGCTCACTCTCGAGTGATTTTGCCACCGCGGCCGTATTGCGCATCTCGGTTACGACAAAACCATCGTATACACGCCGGATATTATCTGCAACGACACCTGTCCCGACAGCACCACCACCATGCTGCTGAGGCATACGGGCATGCATATCCACGCGCTGACGCGAGAACCCGTCGGTATTGGCATTTGCAATATTGTGTCCGGTGGTCGCGAGTGTCCGTTGTGCTGCGACCGCACCACTCACGCTAATACCAAGAATGTCACCTCCACCTGACATTTCAATATATCCCCTTCTTCATCTCAGCCTTCATTATCGTAGGAATTTGACGCCTCGGACAGGCGCTCAAACAAGGGGGCCTCACGCTC
>JAHEDA010000140.1 GCA_024641445.1 Gammaproteobacteria bacterium | reverse complement strand
CCTTACGTGCTACGGCAAATTTATCCGCCACCAGGTCATCCCCCTCGCCATAGAGGCTGCGGCGTTCGGAGTGGCCAACGATGACATATTTGCATCCAAAATCCAGCAACATGCTCGCGGCGATCTCACCGGTAAAGGCACCCTTTTCCTCGGTGCTGAGATTTTGTGCGCCCCAGGCAAGTTTGCTGCCCTTTAGCTGATCGGCTACATCGGGGAGGTAAATAAAGGGGGCGCAGACGGCAACTTCGGCCTTGTTTACACCCGCCATCCCGGCCTTGAGGCCATCCAACAGCACCTTGATGCTGCTGCGCGAGCCATTCATCTTCCAGTTACCGGCAATAATCGGTGTACGCATCGTCCCCTCTCTCCCCACTCTCTAAATAGACCGAAAAATAGCGCGAAAGCTTACCCGCTGAGGAGGGATAAATCAATTAGAAGGGTTGATATCCAGTATCAATCAGCGCACATTAGCGCCGATCATGCAGCCACGACCTGTCTTTTAACCACATCGGCAAGCTGTTCGGCCACCGCCTGTACGCGGCTCGCCTCTTGCCCCTCCACCATCACCCTTACCAGTGGCTCTGTTCCAGACGGGCGCAGGAGGACACGCCCCGTATCCGCGAGGTCAGCCTCGGCCAGCTTGAGCGCCTGCTGGATCGAGGCATTGGCCTTGATATCTATACGCTGGTCCATCCGGACATTTATCAGAACCTGTGGATACTTTTTCATTCCCTGCCGCAGTTCGAACAACGATTTACCGCTCTTAACCATCGCCTCTAAGACTTGAAGTGCAGCGATAAGGCCATCCCCGGTCGTCGTACGATCCAGACAAATGATGTGTCCTGAAGACTCACCGCCCAGCAGCCAGTTCTGCTGATTGAGGAGTTCCATCACATAACGATCTCCAACACCCGCACGCAGAAAGGGAATATTGTCGCGCTGTAACGCATGCTCCAAACCCAGATTACTCATCAATGTGCCGACAACACCACTATTGAAACCACTCTCTTGTCGACGGGCCTGGGCGATGATGTATAACAGCTCATCGCCATCGACTAGTTCACCCGTGTGATCCACCATAATGAGCCGATCGCCATCCCCATCCAGGGCAATCCCCAGGTCCGCCTTCTCGGCCAGGACCTTTTCCTGCAACAAGGCAGGATGGGTCGAACCGCACAGTTCGTTGATGTTCAGCCCATCCGGCTGGGTACCCAGCGTACTCACTTGCGCACCCAGTTCTCTGAATACACTGGGCGCTACCTGGTAGGTCGCACCATGAGCGCAGTCCACGATCAGCTTCATACCCTTGAAGTCGGTGGCATAGGGGATAGAGCTTTTACAAAATTCGATATAACGTCCCTCGGCATCCTTCACCCGCCGGACCTTGCCGAGATGAGCAGAGGGATTACACACCATGGTCTGATCCATCTGTGCCTCAATCGCGTGCTCGATATCGTCGGCTAACTTGCTGCCTTGAGCCGAGAAAAACTTGATTCCATTGTCGTCATATGGGTTGTGTGAGGCGCTGATGACGATACCCGCCTTACAGTGCAGGGTGCGGGTTAAATAGGCAATCGCAGGGGTCGGCATTGGACCGAGTAACAGTACATCCAACCCGGCAGCGGAGAGCCCAGCCTCCAGGGCCGACTCAAACATATAGCCCGAGATGCGTGTATCCTTACCAATAACAACCTTGCCGCCGTTTCCCCCTGCCAGCACCTTGCCCGCAGCCCATCCCAGTTTCAGTACAAAATCAGGGGTGATGGGATAGTCTCCCACGCGACCACGTATACCATCAGTTCCAAAATATTTGCGTGTCATGCGCACTCCCTTGTCATCGCCCCGCCTGTCGTACGGCATAGGCTAGTTTAATCGCATCCAAGGTCGCTCGTACATCATGGGCGCGTATGATTGAGGCACCTTGCGAAACAGCAAGTGCCGCCAGGGCGACGCTACCAAAGAGCCGTTCCGCGGTGGGACGATTATCGAGTATCGCCCCAATCATGGATTTGCGTGAGACACCAACCAACACCGGTACACCTATGTCACAGATACGTGACAGCCTCGCCATCAAGGCAAGATTGTGGGCCACCGACTTGCCAAAACCAATACCGGGGTCAATCAATATCCGATCGGGCGAGATGCCTGCGGTCACACACGCATCAAGCCGTGCCTGCAAAAATTCGACCACCTCGCCCACCACATCATCATACAGTGGTGCTTGTTGCATCGTGCGTGGTTCACCCTGCATATGCATCAGGCACACCGGCACATCCAGCATAGCGATGGTTTCAACGGCACCCTCGGCGCGCAAGGCATAAACGTCATTGATCATGTCTGCGCCAGCCTTCACTGCGGCCCGCATAATCTCAGGTTTGCTCGTATCGATAGATATGGGTATATCCGACTCGGCTCGAATCATCTCGATCAGGGGAATAACCCGACTCAATTCCTCATCCAAGCCAACCGCCTGCGCGCCTGGACGAGTCGACTCTCCACCAATATCAATGATAGCGGCGCCCTCAGCAATCATCGATCGGGCCTGTTCGAGTGCGATGTTCTTGTCAACGAATCGACCACCATCGGAGAATGAATCAGGGGTCACGTTTAAAATCCCCATCACCACTGGACGGGAAAGATCAATGTCTCCGTGAGTACTGCGGAATACTGAGACCATATTCATTCTGCCCATAGATTAAAAACAAAACGCCCCGCAAGCGGGGCGTTTGTTGATCACGAAAGCGACTTAGTGCTCGCTGGCAGCGCCACCGATCTTGCCATCCTCGCTGCTATCGCGTTTGCCAGCGGAGGACGCGGCACCAGTACCGCTGCTGGGAGTGGTACCGTGGTCATCCCAACCGGTGGGCGGTGGTGGTTCATTTCCAGCCATAATCGCGTCTATTTGTGCCTTGTCGATCGTCTCGTACTTGATTAGTGTATCAGCCATGATCTTAAGCTTGTCGATATTGGACTCAAGAATGCTGCGAGCGCGCTTGTAGTTGCGATCTACGATGCGACGGATCTCTTCATCAATAACGTGCGCGGTCTCATCAGAGACATTCTTGTGCTGTGTCACGGAGTGCCCCAGGAAGACCTCGCCCTCTTCTTCACTATAGGTAAGGGGACCAAGCTTCTCGGACAGGCCCCACTTCGTCACCATATTTCGGGCAAGCTCAGTGGTACGATGGATATCGTTGGAGGCACCGGTCGTGACCATATCGGCACCAAAGATCAGCTCCTCGGCAAGACGACCACCAAAGAGACTGGAAATAGAACTCTCAAGTCGCTCTTTCGAGTAGCTGTAGCGATCCTCGACTGGCAAAAACATAGTAATACCCAAGGCTCTCCCGCGCGGGATGATCGACACCTTGTACACAGGGTCATGCGAGGGGACTAATAGTCCAACGATGGCATGTCCCGCCTCGTGATAGGCGGTGAGCTTCTTCTCTTGCTCATTCATGACCATGGACTTGCGCTCGGCACCCATCATGATCTTGTCCTTGGCCTTTTCAAACTCCGCCATCTCCACCAGGCGCTTGTTGCCACGCGCCGCAAACAGTGCGGCCTCGTTCACCAGGTTTGCCAAATCCGCACCAGAAAAACCCGGTGTACCCCGCGCAATAATCATCGGTTCGACATTTTCAGCAATCGGTACCTTACGCATGTGAACCTTCAAAATCTGTTCACGGCCACGCATATCAGGCAGGGGTACAACGACCTGGCGATCGAAACGACCGGGTCGTAATAAAGCGGGGTCAAGCACGTCGGGTCGGTTAGTCGCGGCAATAACGATGACACCCTCGTTGCCTTCAAAACCATCCATCTCGACGAGTAGTTGGTTTAGTGTCTGTTCGCGCTCATCGTGCCCACCACCCAGGCCCGCGCCACGGTGACGTCCTACTGCATCAATTTCATCGATGAAGATAATGCAGGGTGCGTGCTTCTTGGCCTGATCAAACATATCGCGGACACGAGAGGCACCCACACCGACAAACATCTCAACAAAGTCGGAACCAGAAATCGTAAAGAAGGGGACCTTGGCCTCACCGGCAATGGCCTTGGCCAACAGCGTCTTACCGGTACCGGGCGGGCCGACCATCAGCACACCACGAGGAATCTTGCCTCCCAGCTTCTGAAACTTGCCAGGGTCACGCAGAAATTCGACCAGCTCAGCCACCTCTTCCTTAGCCTCGTCACAGCCAGCGACATCGCCAAAATTAACCTTGACCTGATCCTCGCCCAACATACGGGCGCGACTCTTGCCAAAGGATAAGGCACCACGGCCACCGCCTCCCCCCTGCATCTGGCGCATAAAGAATACCCATAGACCAATAATCAGGATGAAGGGGAACCAGGAGATAAAGATTTGCGTCCAGATGGATTGCTCAATCGGCTTGGCGACAATTTTGACGCTGTGCTTCATGAGGTCGCCAAGCATGGCGGTATTGTCTGTCTCTGGGCTATAGGTGCTGAAGCTGGAGTCGTTGGTGGTAACACCACTGATGGTGTGACCTGTAATCTGGACCTCACGAATCTGCCCCGTCTGCACATTTTGCAGGAAATCGGAATAGGCAATCTTCGCCTCGGTTTTGGTGCCGGTGAGATTCTTAAATACCGACATCAGGATGACTGCAACAATGACCCACAGGATGATGTTCTTGGTCAAATCGTTCAAGGTAGATGCCTCATGAAAATGGCGTTAGCGCCAAACATTAAACCCATTATAGACAGCCGCGATAGCCTCTGGCCAGCACATAGACCTCGCGTGAGCGTGGTCGTGATGCCTTCGGCTTGCGAATGACAACCTTATCAAACTCCTGCCTTAACTGCCGGATGTACTCGTCAGAGCCCTCACCCTGGAACACCTTGACCAGAAAATCCCCGCCCCTGGCCAGGACTTTTCTGGCTAAATCCAGCGCCAATTCGACCAAATAGATGGCGCGCGGCTGGTCTACGGCCTTCATGCCACTGATATTGGGGGCCATATCGGATAAAACAAGGTTGATAGGACGACCCGCCAAAAATGCCAGGAGGTCATTCATAACCGCCTCGTCACAAAAGTCACCCTCGATGAAATCGACCCCGGCAATACTGTCCATCGGTAAGATATCCAATGCGAAAACCCTGCCATGATCGCCCACCCGTAGAGCTGCAATCTGTGACCAACCACCGGGGGCGGCCCCCAAATCAACCACATTGATACCCGGACGAAGGAGGCGATCTTTATCATCGATTTCGAGGAGTTTATATACCGCCCGCGAACGGTATCCCTCCTGCTGGGCCCTTTTGACATAGATATCGTCAAAATGCTCCCGCAGCCATTGATTACTTTGTTTGGATCGTGCCATGGAATGCTATGATCGTCGCTTCAATCGTTGTTTGGACACCACTAGTATGCCACTGAAAGAGACCCAGAAACGCCATTTGCGTGCCCTCGCCCATGCCCTGAAACCCGTTGTCATTATTGGCGGTGCAGGTCTGACGGAAAACGTGGCACTGGAGATCGATAAGGCACTCGCCCACCATGAGCTGATCAAAATCAGGGTCAATGCCGAAGATCGAGACGCCCGTGGTCAGTTGATTGACGAGGTCACAGCCAAGACCCAGAGTGAGCGGGTGCAGAGTATCGGGCACATCGCCGTACTCTACCGTCAGGCAGATAAACCGAAGATCGTCCTGCCAAAGTAACGCTTTTAATCGCGCGTGTGTAGCCCAACAATTACCAATGCCAGACCACCGAGGCTATTGAATAAAAAGAGTATCGACGAGATACCATGCAGGCGGGCAAATTGGGTCGCATGCGCACCTGTCAGGCCAAGGGTCTTTAGTTCCGACATCATGGGCTGCAACACAAATTGACCCACCACGATGATGACCAGCATCGCGATAAGTAACAGCGGCCGCCACTGTCGAAGACTCCTCAACCCTACCTTAAAGAACACGCCGAGCAAGAGCACTACCGCGCAGCTCAGTCCAAGAATATTCACGGCAGTAAAAATATGTCCCGCCACCGACCCTGCCAGCGAACGGTCCAGGGTCTTGAACAGGATAGGCGCAACAATGTACCCAGCCGTCCACATACTACCCACCCAAAGAGTGAGCAGGATACGTTCAGTAATCTGCAACATGAGCGTCCTTACAGGCAGAGAGATCGTGAATTTTGTTAGCTGTAGCTAACGCTGACGATTTCATATTCGCGGACACCCGCCGGGGCCTGTACCTTGACCTCGGTACCAGCGGTCTTGCCGATGAGGGCACGGGCAATCGGTGAAGTAATCGAGATCAGGTTCTGCTTAATATCCGCCTCAAGTTCGCCCACCAATTGATAGGTCACTTCCTTGTCATCAGTAATGTCATACAGTGCCACCGTTGCCCCAAATACAACCTTGCCACCGGCATTGTTGCCCGCAGCGACCACATCAATGATCTCGGAGTTAGAGAGTGCGGCCTCGATCTCTTGTATGC
>JAHEDA010000139.1 GCA_024641445.1 Gammaproteobacteria bacterium | reverse complement strand
TAACGGTATTTGTCCGGAAAGGTAAACCGTCGTACCGACCTTCACCGCCTGTGAATAAGTGCCAATGGCCTTGGGGGCCTTATCGGTTTGAATAATGCTACGCGCCATGGATGCTGTCTCCAGAAGTAAATTGTGACTAAATTTTTTTGTGCTAACCCTATTCGATCCACTCGGGGTTTAGCTGACACATGATGGCTTTAATAGCGACCTTTAATCTTTGCTATATGGCCCTAGAAAACGTATCCCATTAAAGTGAATTAAGTGTGATGGCGCATCGGCCACCCATACCTCTGTTTCCCATGCGATCTCACCAATATAGCGACTCATTATGGAACGATTTGGAAATGCAGTGACAAATACCAGCCCTGCAGTTGCCCCCTTAAAGAGCTTGGCTAACTCTTTATGTCGCTTACCGTCAACAGGTCCATGGCTGGTAACTGATTCAACCAGCAACAACCAGTTTTTTTCGGTAAAGTGAAGGACCACATCAGGCATTTTTCCATGCAAGTCCAACTCAACACCAAGACTGGCCAATATCGCTGAATCAAAATACCCCCATTTATCACCCGTATCCCCGGCGTAAACTAGCAGGCTGTTTGGTGCAAATCGGGGAGCAAAATCTTCTATAATTGCTCGTATTAGTTGGCTATGATCACCTGGACTAAGGGTAATTTTTTTACCCTTCGCAATTTGCACAGGGATGCGATTCTGCTCACGTTCACTTGCATACCGTGCAGCTAATGATTCACGCTCAGCCATATAAACAACTAGATAGTCATGCCATGCTGGAGACCCAAAGTTACGCAAGAGTTTCAGGGTAGCAGGCTCTATCTGATAAACAGCCTTTGGGCTATTTACTGGACGATCAGGTTGATCAGGATTGTATAGAACAATACCCGCATCAACGAACTGGTGCATGGTCTGGCGCCTTACTGTCTCACGAGTGTTTGGAGCATACTCTTTTCTGTAGTAAGTTCGAATCCATTCCATGATCGGGGTAATGCCGAGAAGAGGATTCTCAGCATTAGCCCATGATTTACCAGGAGTTAGATTCAGCAATGCCAGCAAACACAATGCCGATCGCTCATTCTGCTGGGCCAATGGCAAACCAAGAGATATTAGAATCTGATTTGCAGATTTAAGATATTGGCTCTTATTTTTCATTCAACAGGGCATTGAACTTGTCATCAAGAGTTGTTTGTGAAAGGTGTGTCTGGCTCATAGCCCACTCACCCAACAATGTTAAAGCATCACGGCTCGGATATTTCATTAATTTAAGATCGGTCGCATTAACCTGTGTGTGGCCGCTAAAACGCCGAAATTGTTCATCAACAGCAGTTGTATTCAGGTACATCGTCAAACCATGAGCCAGATACCTGGATAGGCCTCTTTTATCCTCGTGAAATAGATTCAGATGATTCTCAAAACCAAGCATGGGCACGTCTCCAAAATTAGTGGGATTCACCACGCTCGCCACAATACGTCGAGATTCTTCTTTAGATGAGAAACGGCGTACAACACAGTAATATCCATTTGGATAAAACCACTTCTCAGTGTCCGCATTAAGCAGAATTGCATTTGGCTTTTTTATCCCAACTTTAGGCCATTCAATACGGTTATCACAAAAATGGGCGGGGTAGAGTAGAGGCACAGTACCTGCTTCCGGCATATCCCGAAGATATTCTCTAAGTCGAAAATCAACGACAGGTCCAGTGGATACATTTATTCCTATGTCTTTCAGCGAGTGACAAATTTTTGATGATTGTTCGATATAGCTTTCATCCGGAGACGTCGGGATGTGAATAAACCGCTGCTTGTCATCGGGAAAGATTATCTTTTCAAAGGGATACTCATGTGTCGAGAGATCAGCAAAACTGTCATCTGATGAGGTTGAGATCGTCACCCGCCCCTGCTGCGCACCACACTCAAGCCGTATGATGATATTCTCCTGTAGTACATCATCATCTTTAAAAGCCATTTTGCGTGACTCAAACAAATGTATGTGCCGAATCGCGGTCCTCTCCAACAAATACTCACGAAATGGTCGATAGTACGGACCGTTACAAAAACTGCGAGGGATAATTGCAACGACCTGACCACCTCTAGACATTAATGATACAGATAGAGCGACAAATGCTGAATATAAATTTACTGTCTCAATACCGGTTTGGCGCAATAAAAATCGATAACGCGAATCGCTGTTAATTTTCTTGTAAGGAGGATTTAAAATCGCATGCGTGTAACTCACATGCCCAAACTGGATCAGATTAACCGCGTTCTCGATGAAATCACCGGCAGCAATATCATACGATAGTGGCACCCTGGTCATATACTTGCTAAGCGATCCTTCAAGATTAGAATGAAGGCTCTCATCACATTCGTATGCAGTAAGTCTGACCTCATCAAAACCCAAATCACTACCGGAACATCTTTCCAAGAACGCGCATGATAGCGAGCCAATCCCTGCTCCAGCATCAAGCAAATCACACCGTTTAGTATTTGGCACGGGAAACAGACTCGCCATAAATTCAGCAATCCTCGAAGGCGTAAGAAACTGACCCAACTGCGATTTTTTATTCGCCCCGGTGTTCTTTGATACCTGCAATCGCGTCTGTTCAATTTCTGAAAGCATTTGTTTGCCTCTCAGGCTGTATTCCATGGTTTGAGCATACCTTTGATTTATGTCTCACACTAGACATAGCTCGAATCACCGATGCATGCGATAGACTCGCATAACCTGATCAATCCCGCGCACCCGCCGCATAATCCGCGCCAGATGCTGGCGGTCCTTCACACTGATGGTAAAGACCAGGCTGGAGTGGGTGCCGTCACGCTCGGTCATATCGACATGCTCGATATTGGCCTCCATGTCGGCCAGCTCCGCCGCCACCGTCGCCAGTACACCGCGTTGATTGATGACCAACAGGCGCATATCCACCGGAAAGGCTACGCTGATATCCTTTTCCCACTGCACATCGATCCAGCGCTCAGGGCGATTGCGAAACTCCGCCACGTTCTTGCACTGCTTGGTGTGGATGACGATGCCACGACCGGCACTGATAAAACCGAGGATCGAATCACCGGGGATGGGGCGACAGCACTTGGCATAGGTTACCACCGTCCCCTCTGTGCCCTTGATGGCGAGGGGCCGATAGGCCAGACGGTCCGAGGAGGTCTCACTGCTATTCTGCTCGGCCCCGAGCAGGGCGCGCGCGATCACGATGGGAACACGATTACCGAGGCCAATGTCCTCCATCAGGTCATCCAGGGTGTGGATACTGAATTCCTTCAGAATCGCGGTAATACGCTCGGCGGAGATCGATTCGAGCACGGTACCAAAGGCATCGAGGGCCTTGGCCAGTAGGTGTTTGCCGAGGGCAATGGACTCATCACGGTGTAAATTTTTTAAATAGTGACGAATGTTCGAACGTGCCCGCGCCGTCATCACGAAATCAAGCCAGGCCGGATTGGGACGCGCACCCGGGGCGGTGATGATCTCAACCGTCTGACCGTTGAAGAGTTCGGTGCGTAGCGGCATCAAACGCCGATCGACCTTGACCGCGACGCAGTGATTGCCCACATCGGTATGGACGGCATAGGCGAAATCCACCGCAGTGGCACCGCGCGGCAGCTCCATGATCTCGCCCTTGGGGGTAAAGATGTAGACCTCGTCGGGGAAGAGGTCGATCTTGACGTTCTCCAGAAACTCCATGGAATTGCCGGCGTGCTGCTGCATCTCTAACAGACTGCGCAACCACTGGCGTGCGCGTACCTGCGCACTATTGCTGCCACCGGCGACACCCTCGGAGGTCTTGTAGGCCCAGTGGGCGGCAATGCCCTGCTCCGCCACCTTGTTCATATCTTCGGTGCGGATCTGCACCTCGATGGGAACGCTATACGGGCTGAACAAAACCGTATGCAGGGATTGATAACCATTGGTCTTGGGGATGGCGATATAGTCCTTGAAGCGGCCCGGCACCGGGGTGTAGAGGTTATGCACCACCCCCAACACGCGATAACAGGTATCCACCTTGTCGACCATGATGCGAAAGGCATACACGTCCATCACTTCATTGAAGGACAAGTGTTTCTCCCGCATCTTTTTATAAATGCTATAGAGGTGCTTCTCGCGCCCGACCACGCGCCCCTCCATTCCCTCCTGTTGCAGGCGCGCCTTGATGGTGTCTTCGATCTTGGTCACCAGCTCCTTGCGATGACCGCGCGCCTTGCGCAGGTGTGACTCTAGCGTGCGATAGCGCAGGGGATACAGATTGCGAAAGCCGAGGTCCTCCAGCTCCATACGCAGGCTGTTCATACCCAGGCGATTGGCGATGGGGACGTAGATATCCAGCGTCTCCCTGGCGATGCGACGACGCTTGTCAAAGGTCATGATCTCCAGGGTACGCATGTTGTGCAGGCGGTCGGCGAGCTTGACCAAAATGACGCGGATATCCTTCACCATCGCCAGCATCATCTTGCGGAAATTCTCGGCCTGTGCCTCGGCCTTGGAGCTGAATTCGATATTCTTGAGCTTACTGACGCCGTCTACCAGTTCGGCGATCTCCTCACCGAAGCGCTTGCCGACCTCTTCCTTGGCGGTGGGGGTGTCTTCGATAACATCGTGCAGGATCGCCGCCATGATGCTCTGGTAGTCCATGCGCATCTCGGCCAGGATCTTGGCAACGGTCAGGGGGTGATAGATATAGGGTTCACCGCTTAAGCGGTGCTGGCCCTGATGGGCCTCGGCGCCAAAGAGGTAGGCGCGATAGACGTTGGCAACTTCTTCAACCGGGAGATACTGATCGAGCATTTCGCACAGGTGGCTAATACGAAATGTCATCGGCCCCCCCGGCGCGATTGCCGAGGGGACCTGGGGGTTTACAGAGCTTATAGCTCCTCCTGCTCTTCAGCCCCCGCAGCCGGTGCCGCAGGTTCCTCGCCTTCAGCCTCGTCCTCGATTGGCGCGGCGAAGGCGGCGCTGGCGGCATCCATCTCGGCCTTTACTTCGTCTTCCAGCTGACTACTGGCGACGAGTTCGGCCTCATCCACAAATTCTTCCTCTTCGACTTCGTCGAGGATGTCGCGGGTAATGTAACCGTCGGCGATTTCACGCAACGCCACCACGGTGGGCTTGTCGTTCTCCCAGTCAACATTCGGCTGCTTGCCACCGGTACTGAGCTGGCGCGCGCGCTTGGTGGCGACCAGGACCAACTGGAAACGGTTATCGACGTTTTCGAGACAATCTTCGACGGTGACACGGGCCATGCTACTTACTCCAGAGTATTTCCACCCAGACGGGCGGCGATGAATTCGAGGTAGTTGGCTAGTATATCCGCTCAGCCCCCTCTAGGGAACCTGACACCGGGCTAAGACAGGAGCTCTTTGAGCATTGCGGCGCGGCGCTTGGCCTGGGCCGACTGGCGTAGACGGCGGGCGATCACAATCGAGCGTAACTCATTGAGCGCTTGATCAAAATTGTCATTCACCACCAGATAGTCAAACTCCCCATAGTGGGAGGTCTCACTCACCGCGTCACGCATGCGGCGGGCAATGGTCTCGGCGCTGTCCTGACCACGCTGGTTGAGACGCTGCTCCAGCGCCGCGCGCGAGGGGGGCAAAATAAAGACTGAGACCGCCTGCGGCATCAGCTTGCGTACCTGGCGCGCACCCTGCCAGTCAATCTCCAAAATAACGTCCTGGCCCTGCCCCAGCCGATGTTCAATATTGGCCTTGGAGGTGCCATAAAAATTGTCGAAGACCTGGGCGTGCTCGATGAAGTCACCCGCCTGCACCATCTGCTGGAAGGCTGGTATATCGACATAGTAATAGTGCACGCCATGTTCCTCCCCCGGCCGTGGCTGACGAGTGGTGTGTGAGACGGAGACGCCGATGTCGTTGGTCTTCTCCAGCAGCGCCTTTACCAGACTGGTCTTACCCGCGCCCGAGGGGGCGGCGAAGATATATAGGGTACCGATGGATTCTTGGGACATATCGTGTTCCGCTTGTGGAGGGCTATTCGATGTTCTGAACCTGTTCGCGCATCTGCTCGATGAAGACCTTGAGGTCGACCGAGGCGCGCGTGGTGTCGAGGCTAATGGACTTTGAGCCGAGGGTATTGGCCTCTCGATGCAGCTCCTGGATCAGAAAGTCCAGGCGCCGACCCACGGGCTCATTCAGTTGCAGATTACGCTGGATCTCACTGAGGTGCCCCCCAAGCCGATCCAGCTCCTCCGCCACATCACTCTTTTGGGTGAGATAGGCGATCTCCTGTTCCAATCTTGTCGGGTCTGCCTCGATCTTCAGCTCCGCCAGGCGCTGCTGGAGCTTCTCGCGCGAGGCTTGCAGGATTAACGGGAGCTGTTCACGCACCTGTATCACCACGCTGGCGATCCCATCACAGCGCTGTTGCAGCATGGCCTTGAGTTTACCCCCCTCACGGCCACGCGCCGCGACGAGTTCATCCAAACCCTGTTCGAGCAGCTTCATGGCCGCCTCTTGCACGGGTGTCAGG
>JAHEDA010000138.1 GCA_024641445.1 Gammaproteobacteria bacterium | reverse complement strand
TCCTGAATGAAGCCGCCGTCCTTGGCGAATCCCTCGAGTCACTTGCGAGTCTGCGGGACAATGGTCATGAGGTTATTGTGATAGATGGAGGGAGTCGTGATGCGAGTCTGGATTTGGCCAGACGGGGTGCCGACAAGGTTATACGTTCAGTAAAAGGGCGTTCACTCCAGATGCAGGCGGGAGCGACTCAGGCGCAGGGGGATGTCCTGGTGTTCCTGCACGTCGACACCCGGCTACCAGATCTGACCGAGACTATCTTTAGTTGTTTGCCAGAGCAGGGGCGCTATTGGGGGCGCTTTGACGTGCGTCTGTCAGGTCGACCGTGGTTGTTGCGTGTGATTGAACGGATGATGAATCTACGCTCACGCCTTACCGGTATCGCCACCGGGGATCAGGCAATTTTTATTTCACGCACACTGTTTGATGAGATAGGCGGCATCCCCCAGCTTCCCTTGATGGAGGATATCGCGCTCTCGAAAATACTCCGACACCGCATCTGGCCTCTCTGTCTGCGTGCCAGGGTGGTGACCTCCAGTCGTCGCTGGGAAGAACACGGTATCATCACGACGATCCTGTTTATGTGGCGCCTGCGTCTGATGTATTTCCTCGGGGTTTCGCCCGACAAACTGGCGCGTCAATACTACCCATGAGTCGCGACTGGCGCTTTCCGTCTGCACGGATCCTGATCTTTGCCAAGGCCCCGGTTCTTGGCCAGGTCAAGACGCGTCTGGCAGAGGAGATGGGCGCTGAGGAGGCCACCTCACTCTATCGCCAGCTGCTGGAGACCATGGTAGCCAAGGCCTGTAATTCGGCCCTGGCGCCGGTAGAACTCTGGTGTTTCCCCGATGTGCATCATGAATTCTTTCGCTATCTTCAGGGGCGCTATGCGGTCTCGCTGCATGTCCAGGCGGGGGTAGATTTGGGCGAGCGAATGTCATGGGCCCTGCAATCGACACTTCTATCAGCCGAACTCGCGATCTTGATTGGTAGTGATTGCCCTGGCATTGACGCCCCGTATCTTGAACGAGCACTACACGCATTGCATAAAGGCGATGAGGTGGTCGTGGGCCCTGCGTTAGATGGTGGATATGTCTTGATAGGGTGGCGAGGCAAGATCAGACCTCGAATCTTTTCTGGCATCCCCTGGAGCACGCCCGATGTATTGTCACGTAGCCTTGAACGTTTAGAGGAGGAGGGTGTGGCGTTTAGCCTGCTCACCCCGCTGCAGGATATTGACCGGGTCGAAGACCTATCAGCACTAGTCCACCAAGAGGCTTAACAGGGTTCTGGTAGTGCCACAGGCCCCACAATTATAGAGTGGCAGAATGCCCTGCTCCCAACGCCCGGATTGATTGGCCACAAACGTGAAGGTTGTTGGGGTGTTACAGGCGGGACAGGTATGTGCAACTTCCACCGGAATATCATGGTTTAGACCAATGGGCTCGGCGATGATAACGGTACCGTCCACTACAATCTTGTCGGGCATCACACCGTACACTGTGTCGATGGCGACACCAATACGAAAGTGCCCCTCAGCCATCGGACGTGTCCATTTCACCCTCCCCAGCATGACCTCAGTCGAGTGCGTGGGATTGGCAACGAAGACGAGGATCTCTTCACCCGGTACCAGCAGTTTGGTCACGTCAAATGCCAGATCCGAGTTACTGAGGTTATTGATCACCTTCTTGTGGAGTTCCCTGCCAAGACCTTCAAGGCAGGAGTTGGTGATGGGCGTATAGATCAGCTCCACCCCAACACAGGGTTGCATTGAGACAGCTTGTTTACCAGGTGCTTGTAAGGGGAGGATGTCAGAGTGTTTCTGCATAACCTGTGGCCGGGTTACTTGCTGTGGCATGGTCGGATATTGTTTTAGATATCGGTTAGTGTCCTCTATGACTGTAGTTAATGTTGCTGGCATGGATGCATTTGATAGTGAGGTTTAACAATTATTCACAAATTGATAAACACCTCTTAAATTTGCAGACTTCCCTCCCTTTTTTATTTCAAACTCGCTCTATGGTGCGGCCTCAGGTTTTCTTGCTCCCACCGGTGAGGTGCTGAGGAAGTAAAATCTAACCTCTTACGTGGAGTGGTGAGTGCAATGTAATAAAGCCCGGCTATATTTATGGGTATTGCTCAGCCGAACCACAAGCGGGTGAAAAAGGATAAATAGTCCCTGCTCAGATGCCGATATAAAGCTACTACCGTAGTTTTTTGAGAACGGAATCTTTTCTACATGAGTAATTTCACCCACAATTCCAATCGGGATCAAACCCCTGCCTTGGAGCAGAAGGTACTCCTATTGGAGGAGCGGAACGCTGAGTTGAAACAGCGTATCCGCGTCCTCTCGCAAGAGGGGCGAGAGCAGGCATCCCTGGTGGAATCCTTGTTGGAAAACTCACCATTTGGTATGGCAATCATGGATGCGCGTCGCCGGGTGATTCGCATCAACCGTGCCGCGGAAGATATCTTGAATCTGGACCGTCTGCATGCCGTAGGGCAAGACTGTAGCCAGTTATTCCAGTGTTTTAAAAATAAACAATGCTGTCCCGCCCTGGAAGACGATGCCCAGCTTGATCGTGTTGAGACACCTTGTACGATTGCCGGTCGCGAAGAGGTTACCCTGCTACGTAGTGCGGTAAGGTCCAGCCATCAGGGGGAGTCAATCCTGTTGGAGGCCTTCGTCGACATCAGTGATATCAAGCATGGACAGGCGGCGATCATCTCAGCAGGCAAAGCCAAAGATGAATTTCTGGCCAAGGTCAGCCATGAATTACGCACACCTCTGAATGCGATTGTTGGATACAGTGAAATGATTAAGTTTGATCTACAGCGGCAAGCAAACACGGAAGAGCATCTTGATTTTCTGTCAGGGATCCATCTGGCCGGAAGCGACATGTTGCGACTGGTGAACGACCTGCTGGATATCTCCAAGCTACAATCACAGAAATTGAAGCTGGAGGTGGTGGAGATCAATCTGATTGAGTTAGTCGCTGATTTGGAGCGGATGCTTCATCCGCAGGCGCTACAGAATGGCAATATTCTTGAGGTGCATATTCAAGGGGGGATTAGTACCTGGTTGGGCGACCCGTTTCGCGTGCGGCAGGTTTTGTTGAATCTACTTGGCAATGCTAATAAGTTCACAAAGAATGGCCATTTGTATTTGGATATGGCGCTGAAAGAAGATAAATTACAGTTTATTGTGCGCGACACCGGTATTGGCATGTCAGATGAACAGATGCAGCGCATCTTCAATGCCTTTGAGCAGGCTGACAATACGAGTACTCGTATATATGGGGGGACCGGACTCGGCCTGACCATAAGCAAACAATTAGCAGAATTGATGGGCGGAGAGATTGGGGTGCAGAGTGAGTTAGGAAAGGGCAGTCTCTTCGAAATATGCCTGCCGAAACTGCGCACAGATTAGAATGTTAAAACCTTGTCGTAATCCCTGACCAGGGCATAGAGATTTTGCATCGAGCCCAGCTCACACTTCAGGTCTTCTTTCAAAAAAGGCATTTCATCTTCGCGGGTCTCGCAACATAGGCCGCAGCCAATCAGCTCACCGTGAAACTCCCGAAAGACATCCATTTGCTCACGAATATTATATTTAACAGTGGGCAGGCTCACGCACTCTACCCCCTTGCCGAGGAGAAAAATAGTGACCTTGTCCTCATAGCCTAGCGAGGTATTGGCAAGGCGGAAGGCATTCCAGACCGTCTCGGTATCATTTGAATAGATGATTATCGCAAGTTTCATTGGGGTACCTCAGAATTCATCCGTGGGCTTCCAATTTTATCGGCAACACGCCGGGGAGTTTTAGGTCTCTGCATACAGAAAGTGCCTGATAGGGCGGGGTCAGGAAGGCTTTCATGGGAGGCGGGCTGTTCCAAAGACAAGTTTGTATATGTTCGCCGCGTAGCCCTATATTTTTCAGATGTGATCTCGTGTAAGGGGTGGGCTATGCCTTGTCGGTGATTCCCAATAATTCAAAGTTCAAGGCCGGGTGAAGTGATGATATATACTAGTGGTGAGTATATATTATTTTGCATATAACAACTTATATTCTCATACAATTAAATTGTCTTGTCCGATGGCTTGACGCGAAACCTGGAGCCCCTTTACGCTGCTCATTCTCGTAGAAGTATTCATGGCTTGATCGAGAATCCCCCGTAAACTTGGTAGTCATCTGAAATTGCAGTAGGGAGTGTGTCTGTGCGTCAACGAATAAAACAGATATTTGTACTTTGCCTGTTTCTATATGTGAACTCTTTACTGGCCGAAGAGTGTACCCCTGTGCATCCTCAGGCCTATTCCGGGCCGCTCTTCGATGCGATGGCACAGACGGATCAGTACGCAATGGACGAAGACACTATTACTTCAGCAAAATCTGTTGGCGTAACGCGCATGGCACTATTCGCTCGTGTACATAAACAACAAGATGGGCGATCACTTGTAAGTCAGTTAGCGGAGTCGCACCCGGAATTTATTATCCAGGGGGCGCCAAAATACTTTGATATGAGAGATGATCTTGATAGGTCATTTGTAAAAATGGTGATTGATGGAGTGGTGGCAAAAAAATATCACTTTGTTGGTGAGGTCCTCTACACCCATGGAGACAAGAATACCGGGGAACAAACGATAACAGGTGAGCGTTACATTGACCCTACGCAACGAGAGACGGAGCACTTGATTAATGGACTAAAGGGTTTAAATATACCCATCATGACGCATTGGGAGGTTTATCGGTGGGCGCGTGATTCCGAGAAGTTTCATCGCTTGTATTCTGCGAATAATCAACAGGTCTTCATCTGGCCGCATCTTGGTTTTGGTACCCCTGAGCAGGTAGATGCAATACTTTCCGCCCATTCCAATGTCTGGGCGACAGTATCAAAAAAGGAAAAATCACAAGAGAACCTGAGCGATGCGAAGGCCGAGCTTATTGGAGATAGCGTCACTGATGAATGTGGTAACTTATTACCCGAGTGGAAAGATATTTTTGTGAAATACTCTGGCCGCCTTATGTTCGCCACGGATGCTCACAAACAGAATCGATGGTCTAAATATAAGAAGGTGATTAAAACCTGGCGAAAGATATTAGGACAACTTCCGCCCGATGTTGCCTCGGCGATAGCCTTTCAGAATGCAGAGCGGCTCTATGGGTCGGGTGAGAAATAGGTAGTATTCGACCGGTTGCTGTCTTTACAACGAGACTCCAGGCCTGGTTGGCGATATATCGAATGGTGCATGTAGTCGTTATTTATCAGGCACCGTATTCGCGGGCGCGACGTTATGTTGCAATCAATCGGTGATAGTGCTTTTTAGGGTGTTTCGGTGAGTAATGCTCAATGTGAGTGAGCCACAAACACATAAGCCGGTACGTTTGTCGTGTGACTTGCCGTATAAATCGGTTTGGCATAGTCGGCCATGCTCTTAACAAATGACACCCGTTGCGTGGAGGGTCCGTGTGTATCGAGGATTGACTGTCCACCGTCGGATCTGGCAATTTTCGCGTAAAAACTAACCACGGCGCGGGGATAGATCCCTGCTCGGGCGGTCAACTCAATACCGATGTCATCGGCCTCCATCTCCTGCAGGCGCGAGAGTGGCTGCAAGCGGAAGAACACTGCGATATCTGATTCCATGGAGTTGATTACATCAACAACATGGATGGTTCGATTTGGGAATTTGGACTCAAAGCTCGCCGCCAGCGAGACCTGTTCGCGCACGTGTTCGGCAATCACGTGCCCAATCTCATGTGCTATGGCCACTGCCAGCTCGTTGTCATTCAAGTTATAGCTATCGATAAAGTGAGTACCTACCATTAGTTTGCCGCCTGCCATGCTATAGGCCGCAACTTGTGAATCCGAGGTAATATGTACTTCCCAAGGCCACTGAGCAGCCTCAGGTTTAAGCAGAATGGCCTGCGCAATGAGGCGGCTACAGATATTGCGGACGCGAGAAAGGGTTTGCTTATCAGTGTCCAGCTCACCGAGAGCACTCAGTCGCTTTAGTTCATGCTGATAGCTTATCGCCGCGACGTCTTCTATCGGTGAGCGTGAAAACTGCATGGCCTGAACGCGGCCCGTCACCGGGACTGCGGCAAAGACCAGTCCCGAACCTGCCAGCAACGCGACTATGAACCAGACTCGAATCATCTCCTGCACCCCGGTGCCCGCGGCTGCGAACGTCCGTACCACAATTTATTTACAGCTTGGTTAAAGCCTAGGCAGAAAACTCGGGTTTACAAGTGAAATTCACGTGCGGGCCAAGAGAGTTTTGTAAAAAATTGTGTTTCGGTGGGAGTTGCTCCCCCCGTCGAGAGGAGAGAAATTTGAGATATGGTCGGGGAGACATGATTCGAACATGCGACCCCTGCCTCCCGAAGGCAGTGCTCTACCAGGCTGAGCTACACCCCGATGACGGTAGATTTATTAGTAGGAACGATTCACTGCAAACTCGGCCAGGGCTAGCATTGCTTCCTTGTAAGGGGAGTTCGGGACCTCCGAGAGTGCAGCGATTGCACGGTCGGCCTCCGCCCTGG
>JAHEDA010000137.1 GCA_024641445.1 Gammaproteobacteria bacterium | reverse complement strand
GTGCGACATAGGCCAGGATGGTCTCAAACATGGGGGCAAGCATGGTGACCGCGCCACTACTCATGCCCGCCAGGACAAAACCAATCATGGCCTGATGAACCAGGCTGTGTTGCGGGAAGAGCAGAATAGACACCAGCCCCCAGGAGATACCGGAGGCCAGCGTGGTCAACTTGATGTAAAACGCCCAACGTGGTGCGGCCTCCATACCAGGCTCCGCCTTGCGGTAGGCCCAACAGAAAAAATACCGCACCGCACTCACCGCCATCACCAGCGACAGCCAAAGCATTACGATGCCCTGCCCCACGTCCGGGACCAGGACATAACCCAGTAGCAAGGCACTCACTACCACGATGAAAAGTGACTGCGGCACCGCCCGGTACAGGAGTTCGGTCTTGTCCGCCAATAGCCGCAAGCCCAAGCTGTCATGGTCGGGCAGCATTACAGGGAGAACTGAATCGTTGCTATATCGATTTGTCATGCCTACACACAGATAAAGATCGCCGAGCCGTCAGCACGTTGACGAACTCATTCCCCGGGTAAGCTATATCGACCAGAATGGTGCACTAATTAGAAAATTTACCTAGCGACTACCTCAGTAAAAAAGTCAGCCACTCGCTTAATTTCTTGAACACCGAGTCTGCCCCGCCAGGGCGGGGCAGGCGCCAGCGCTAGAAATTCGCCGCCTCGACCTCGAGATAGGTACGACTGATATTGGTGCCCATGTTGGCGTCGAAGTGCTTAAGCCTCTTCCACGCGCTCAGGTCCAGGGTCTTGCGGATATCGCTGTCCATGAGTCCCTGTTTGTAGCCCTTCTCCACCCCGGCGTACAGGGCAAGCATGCGCTGCCGCATGGCGTGTACATCTTGCATCTGCATGAGTGGGCCATGGCCAGGGACGATGGTCTTGAGGTCCATCCTGGTGATCTCTCCCAGGGTAGTGATCCAGGTCTTGACGTTACCATCGCGAAAATTCGGCGTGATGGTATTCACCAGGATGTCGCCACCCATCAGCGCCTTGTCATCGGGCAGGTAGACAAGCATATCGCCCGGGGTATGTGAGCCGCCCGGCACCCACAGGTCCAGCTTCACCCCCTGCAGGACGACCGCATTGTGGCTATGTTCAGGGTAAACCCGCGTTGCGGGTACTGGTCGCGTATTGGGAAACTTCAGACCGGTCATGCCCTCGACCATTCCGATCCACTCGTAACCGATCTTCTCTACCAGCTCCTTACACTTCTCCGCGCTGATGATCTCGGCACCCTTGAACTCGCTATTGCCAAGGGTATGGTCACCGTGATGATGCGTGTTGATGACATGGGTTACGGGTTTATCGGTAATCCCTTTGATCACCCCATTGAGGTGACGACCGATCTCATCGCTAAAACCGGTATCGACGAGAATCACACCCTTATCCCCAATGATCAACGTGCTGTTGACCATGTAACCGCGATTCGCCTTATTGGGCAATTCGGGGGGTCCGAGCAGGGCATAGAGGTTACCATTTACCTTGATCACCTCGGTCTTTGGAAGTTCTACCGCGAAGACATTCAGGCCAATAACAAAAAAAGTAACCGCAAGCAGTAAACGCTTCATAGAGACCTCCGCGGGTATGCGCTGATGAGGCAGTAAGCCTAGGTCAAAATGTTGCGACTATCAACGTCGCCCGGTACGGCGATTAAGGGCTCCCTGGCCTGCGGCAAAGCCAGCCAGGGCCTGTTCCCACCGGCACCGCCCTTGCACAGGACCTTATTTCACCTGCGCCTTATCCATCTCCATCACCGCACGGCGTTTGCCCGCTCCCTTCTTGAGGTGACAGCGCACACCGTGATCACCCGCTTGAGTTCGCCAAATACCCTCGACCCTGAAGACATCCGCGTCCAACCACCAGGATGAGGTCCAGTTGTAGGGCTCCAGTTTCTTTTTACGAAGATAAGACTTCGATTTATCCCGACACCAGTCACGCAGATCCGCAGCTCGCATGACGCCGGTGTGGCGCGGTTGCGCCATCAGACTTGGGATGAAAAGTAGAAGGGCAATGACAAGACATTTACGCATGATATCTCCCTATATCAGTTGCATAATCAAACCACCCGTATCACCTATTCAAAATACAGGCAGCCTTGTTTCTCGATCACCGTGTAGACCCGCAGGGGGTCGCAGTCATCGGGGGTCTGGGTACACACGCTACCATCCACCAAACTGAAGACGATACCATGCCGCGAACAGCGTATCTCCGTGCCAGTGATACGTGCATCGAGCAAGGGGACGCTGAAGTGTCCACACTTGTTGTCGATCAGATAGAAACGGTTATCCCGATGGATCAATAGCAATTCCACACCATCGATCGTCAGCACATGGCGCTCACGCTTGCGAAAACCCTGAACCTCACCCAGTCGTTTCACACCATCGTCCTCTCGGGTGCGGCCTAGTCGGCGTCATACCCCAAATTCGGTGCCAACCATCTTTCCATTTCGGCGAGGCGTGCCTGCTTGCGTTTGGCGTAATCCACAACCTGATCACGGTTGACCTTGCCGACGGCGAAGTACACCGCCTCGGGGTGACTGAAGTACCAGCCACTGACCGAGGCCGCTGGCCACATCGCCATAGACTCTGTCAGGCTGGCGCCGGTATTTTTATCGGCGTCCAGCAGCTGCCACAACGAGGTCTTCTCGGTGTGCTCCGGGCAGGCGGGATAGCCCGGCGCCGGGCGGATACCACGATATTCCTCATGCACCAGATTGTCGTTGCTGAAGCTCTTGTCATCAAGGCCGCGACAGGGCGACCATTTGCGAGCATCCGCCTCATAGCCCCAGTTCACATGCCGCACACGGTCGTGCATGTGTTCGGCGAAGGCCTCAGCCAGACGGTCCGCCAGCGCCTTGATCATGATGGCGCGGTAATCGTCGTGTTGCTTCTCGAACTCACGCGCCTTTTCATCCGCGCCATGAATAGTGACGGCGAAGCCACCGAGGTAATCGGCCTTGCCGCTCGCCCTGGGGGCGACGAAGTCACTCAGACAACGATTCGGTTTATCGTCGGCCTTCTGCACCTGTTGCCGCAGATGATGCAGGGTCAGCTTCACCTTCTTGCGCTTGTCGTCGGCATAAATCTCGATATCGTCGTCATTAATGCTATTGGCTGGGAATAGGCCAATCACCGCGCGGGCCTTCAACCAGCGCCCGTCGATGATCTCGCCGAGCATCTTCTGTGCATCATTAAAGAGCTTCTTCGCCTCAATGCCCTTGTCGGCATCGTCGAAGATCTTGGGGTAGCTCCCCTTCAGCTCCCAGGTGTGGAAGAACGGGGTCCAATCGATGTAAGGCACCAGGAATTCCAGCGGCATGTCGTCGAAGACTTGCAGGCCCATATCCTTCGGCACCGGCGGGGTGTAACTCGACCAGTCGATCGGGGTCTTGTTGGCGCGCGCCTGTTCCAGTGTTAACCACTCGGTGGCGGTGCGACGGTTGGCATAGTTCTCACGTACCTGTATGTAGTCGGCCTTCACCTCGGCGATGAATTTATCTTTGGAGTCACGCCCGATGAGATTCTGTGCCACACCCACGGCACGTGAGGCGTCCTTGACCCAGATCGCCTGACCCTTGCTATACATGGGGTCGATCTTAACCGCCGTGTGCGCCTTCGATGTCGTCGCGCCACCGATGAGCAGCGGGATATTCATGCCTAAGCGCTCCATCTCCTTGCCGATGTGCACCATCTCGTCGAGGGAGGGCGTAATCAAGCCAGACAGACCAATGATATCGACGTTCTCTTTCTTCGCCGCCTCAAGGATCTTATTCGCGGGCACCATCACCCCGAGGTCGATGACCTCAAAGTTATTACACTGCAACACCACGCCGACGATGTTCTTGCCGATGTCGTGCACATCGCCCTTCACCGTCGCCATCAGAATTCGGCCTGCCGCACGCGCTCCCGCACTCTTGCTCGCTTCGATATAGGGAATCAGATAGGCCACCGCCTTCTTCATCACGCGCGCGCTCTTTACGACCTGCGGCAGAAACATCTTACCCGCACCGAAGAGGTCGCCGACCACGTTCATCCCCGACATTAGAGGGCCCTCAATCACCTGTACCGGCTCGGGGTACTCCTGCCGTGCAGCCTCGGTATCTTCCTCGATGTAGGCGTCAATCCCCTTCACCAGCGCATGTTCGAGGCGTTTGATAACAGGCCAGGTACGCCACTCCAAATCTTCTTTCTTCTCGATGCTGCTGCCGCCGCTCTTGAACTTGTCCGCGATCTCCAGCAGACGCTCCGTACTATCCGGGCGACGATTGAGTACCACGTCCTCGACACGCTCACGCAGCTCGGCCGGGATCTCGTCATACACCGCGAGCTGACCCGCATTGACGATACCCATATCCATTCCAGCCTTTACCGCATGGTAGAGAAACACGGCATGGATCGCCTCACGTACCGGGTCGTTGCCACGGAACGAGAAGGAGACGTTGGAGACACCACCACTGATGAGCGCATACGGCAGGTCGCGCTTGATCTGCGCAACGGCCTCGATGAAATCGACGCCGTAATTGTTGTGTTCCTCGATACCGGTGGCCACGGCAAAGATATTCGGGTCGAAGATAATGTCTTCCGGTGGAAAGCCAACCTCGTTAACAAGTGTCTTGTACGCACGCGAACAGATCTCCACCTTGCGTTGAAAGGTGTCGGCCTGACCGGTCTCATCAAAGGCCATGACGATGACGGCGGCGCCGTAGCGGCGACACAGCGTGGCTTGTTCAAGGAATTTCGCCTCCCCCTCCTTCAACGAGATGGAGTTGACGATACCCTTGCCCTGAATGCATTTCAGACCCGCCTCAAGGATCTCCCACTTACTGGAGTCGATCATCACCGGCACACGCGAGATGTCCGGTTCACTCGCCGTCAAATTGAGAAAGGTCTGCATGGCCTTCTTGCCATCGAGCATGCCCTCGTCCATGTTGACGTCGATGATCTGCGCGCCACTCTCGACCTGATCGCGCGCCACACTCAGCGCCTCGTCGTATTTCTCTTCGAGGATCAGGCGTTTGAACTTGGCCGAGCCGGTAACGTTGGTACGCTCACCCACGTTCACAAACAGCGAGTCCTTACGGATGTTGCACGGCTCCAGCCCGGCAAGGCGCGTGGTGTGGTCATCGGCCTTGGGTACACGCGGCGGGTACTTACTCACCGCCCTGGCAATGGCCGCGATGTGTTTCGGCGTAGTACCGCAACAACCGCCAATGATGTTGAGATAGCCGTTGCGCGCCCACTCTTCGATCTCCGCCGCCATCATCGCTGGTGTTTCGTCATAACCACCGAAGGCATTCGGTAAACCGGCGTTGGGGTGGGTATTGATGTGACAGTTGGCGAGCCCGGCGATCTCCTCGATGTGCGGACGCAGGTCTTTCGCACCCAGTGCGCAGTTAAAGCCAAAGCTGATCGGTTTGATGTGACGCAGTGAATTATAAAACGCCTCGGCGGTCTGACCCGAGAGGGTGCGACCTGAGGCATCGGTGATAGTACCGGAGATCATCACCGGCCAGGTCTTGCCCGTATCTTCAAAATACTGCTCGATCGCAAACAGTGCGGCCTTCGCGTTGAGGGTGTCGAAAATGGTCTCGACTAACAAGATATCGGAGCCACCATCGATCAGGCCCTTAATGGCCTCGTAATAGGCGTCACGTAGTTGATCAAAATTAACGTTGCGAAAACCCGGATTGTTGACGTCGGGTGACAGCGAGGCGGTGCGATTGGTTGGGCCGAGCACCCCCGCCACAAAGCGCGGCTTCTCTGCGCTAGAGAATTGATCACAGGCCTCGCGCGCAAGGCGCGCCGCCGCCACGTTGATCTCGTATACCAGTGACTCCATGTGGTAATCCGCCATGGAGACCGCGTTGGCATTAAAGGTATTGGTCTCCAGGATATCGGCTCCCGCCTCCAGATACTGTTCGTGGATCTCCTTGATGATGTGTGGCTGCGACAGCACCAGCAGGTCGTTATTGCCCTTGAGGTCCGAGGCCCAATCCTTGAAGCGCTCACCGCGATAGGCCGCCTCGTCCAACTGATAATTCTGAATCATGGTGCCCATGGCGCCATCGAGAATGAGGATGCGTTGTTTGAGCTGTTGTTCGAGCAGGGACATGGAACACCGACCTATCTATACGTGAACGGGGAATGTTAGCAAATATTGCCCACCTTCGCCGCGCCAGGTTTGCAGCGGTACCTTGAAAACACGTTAATGTGGGGTGAGTGTTCTCCCCACCCATTGCAGCTCGTGTAATAGCAGGCCAAGTGCGACGAATACCAGGAGCAGACCAAACATGCGGGCATTTCGCCCGGAGATACGTGGGACGGTCATGGGGAACTTCATACGTGCTGGTGGAATCGATCCGGAGGTAATGATGCGCCAGCCTACCCAAAGGAAGAGCAGCTCAGGCAACATGCGGTAAAGGCCAAAGGCAATCCCTGCCACCAGTAGCTTCTGTTGATTGAGTGCGGCAAGCACCTGTGGATCCGGCACCAAACCCTGGCTCAAGACTAGATCGATGAGGGGCTCCAGCCAGA
>JAHEDA010000136.1 GCA_024641445.1 Gammaproteobacteria bacterium | reverse complement strand
ATCCACGACCCGCACGGCTATGAAGACAAGGCGGGTAGCAGTGCGGCGCTCGGTCTGCTGGCGATGGAGACCACCCTGCACCAGGACAAACGCCTGACCCAGATGGTCGGCACCCTCACACTTGAATCCGCCGCAGTGAGTGGTTATGAAATTCATATAGGGGTTAGTCAGGGCGAGGCACTCAATCACCCGCTCGTGCACTTCCAGGATGGGAGTCGCGATGGTGCCATCTCCAGCGATGGCCAGGTGGTGGGGACTTACTTACATGGTCTGTTTGAACAGACCGAGGCATGCAACGCACTACTGCGTTGGGCGGGACTCAGTGTGAGGGAAACACCGGACTACCATGCGCTCCGCGAACGTGATATCGATCGCCTCGCGGATGCGTTTGAACAGAATGTGAGGATGAAGGTGATCTATGATTTGCTGGAACTCAAGACACCGTTGTAAACACCGCACCACCTAACAACACCACCAACTCAATCACTTCTATCAAGGCCCCTGCCGTATCACCGGTCATACCACCAAGACGTTGTAACATCATCCGGCGCATGAGCCACCCCACCATGAAGACCAGCGGTAGCACAATAGCCGCGGCCTGTGGTTGTAGTGCGGTCACCAAGATCACGCTCGCTACGATACTGATCCAAACACCGACCCTTGGCAGGTGAGTTGCCGCCGCCGCACCCAGACCATCGGCGCGCACATAAGGCGTAGTTAAAAATAACACCACTACCGCCACGCGTCCCAATAGCGGGGCAAACAACAACCACCATGCATCGTCAACGATACTGACCAGTGCACTCCACTTCATCAACAGGATCAGCACAATCGCGATCACACCCGCTGGGCCGCTGTGCGGGTCCTTCATGATACGCAGGGATTTATCCCGATCACCGAACCCACCGAGCCATGCATCGGCACTGTCAGATAGACCATCGAGGTGCAGTCCACCACTCAACATCACCCAGAGCAACAGCAGTACGGCACAGATGAGAAAATCGGCGGAGGTTGGAAACACTAATAGCAGCACGGCGTCCAGGCCGTAGAGAAGCCCACCAATCAACAGCCCCACCAGCGGATACATAACCACGGCCTTGCCCTGTAGCGCCTCGGTGACATCACCCACCCAGCGACCCGGTACCGGCAAACGAGTCATAAACTGGATTGCGTAAAACAGTGCGCGGAGATAACTCATAAGGAGCCCCCATGAAAGATGAGACGTGGCAGGGCCGACGCACCCACGCCATCGATCTGAATGCGAGTGATCGCGGCATTCTCGACTTGCAGGCGAAACATGTGTCCGAGTGGCATGGCAAGGACGTGGCGGATGATCATGCGCATCATACCGGCGTGGCCTACTGCAAGGATATGTTTACCGGCATGACGTTGTGTCAAATCATCCCATGCCGGGACAATACGTGACGCAAACTCATCCAGGGTCTCGGCACCGGGCGGGGTGTTGTTCACTGGATCCAACCAAAATCGTTGCAGTGCATCGGGGTCGGCCTGCATGAGTTGTTCGGCAGTCTTGCCCTCCCACTGACCAAAGCCGATCTCTTTAAAGCGGGGCTCCAGTTCCAGTGCCAGGGCATGGCGCTGCGCCACCTCTTCGGCAAAGACCTGACAGCGTGAGAGGGTTGAGGTGACAACGATATCCCACGGGCGGTGCTCGCCGACCGCCTCGCGCATCTGATGCCAACCCTTTTCACTCAACGGGTCATCGGTTTGGCCACGATATTTGCGGCCACCGACGGGCTCGCCGTGACGAATGAGATCAATCAGTGTGGTTGAGTTCTGCATATCGAGTTACCGGTGCGTCTGTCTTGCTTGACGCACTACATATATCCTCTTTGCGTATCCAGCGCCGCTGCACTGAATCCTTTATGATTTTTCTGACACACCCGCCTCGGCAAAGGTGGCCATCTCGTTATGTGCCACCAGCGCCATGCGTAGAATTGGCACGACGGTGGCCGCTCCACTGCCCTCACCCAGACGCATGCCAAGATCAAGAATGGGTCTTGCCTGCAAGGCGGTGATGACGTGTTTATAACCCGGTTCGGCGGATTGGTGTGCGTACAAGAACCAATCGGCCACAGACGGATTGATGCGCACTGCCAGCAGCGCCGCCACGGTGGCAATAAAACCGTCTACCAACACCGGTATCGCCAGTTGTGCACAGGTGATGTAGGCACCGCAGAGTGCCGCGATCTCAAAACCACCAAGACATTGTAAAATTTCCAAGGGCTGATCAGACTTGAGCTGATGCAGGGCTAGGGCACGATCAATCACGACCGCCTTGTGCTGCACGCCCTTTTGATCGAGACCGGTACCCGGTCCGGCGAGTTCGCTACCCTTCTTATTTAATAAAGCACAGGCGACGGCCGAGGCACTGGTGGTATTGGCGATGCCCATCTCACCGCCGATAAAAAGGTGTAACGTAGGTTGCAGGCCACGTCGTACCGCCTCGCGACCCGCCTCCAGCGCCTGTTGCAACTCGGCCGGGGTCATGGCGGCCTGCTCGCAGAAATTTTTTGTCCCGGCGGCGATGCGATTGTCCACCACCTTCGGCAGGTCACCGGGTGGATGCGCCGTACCCACGTCCACAACCTCAAAGCTTGTATCAAGATACTTCGCCATCACCGTAATCGCGGCACCGCCACTGGCAAAGTTTTTCACCATCTCGCGCGTGACGATCTGTGGGAAGGCCGACACGCCCTCGTTTGCCACGCCATGATCACCGGCGAACACCACGATATGCACCTTGTCCAAGACTGGCTTTACCGTCTGTTGCATTGCCGCCAGTGTCACCGCGAGGTCTTCAAGCCGGCCGAGCGCACCCGGTGGTTTGGTAAGTTGCGCCTGGCGCGCCAGGGCCTTGTCACGCGTAGCGGCATCGAGTTGCGCCGCCGGTTTACTTAACCAATCCAACATTAGTCACCTTTCAGTTTTAGTGGTAAACCCGCCGCCATTAACACGACCGAATCGGCCATGGTGGCGAGACCTTGATGTAACCAGCCACTCTCATCGACAAAGCGACGCGAGAGGGCATTCATAGGTACGATCCCCTGCCCCACCTCGTTGCTAACCAAAATGATGTGGGCCTTGAGAGTGGGTAAAATTTGTAAGAGCGCCTGCCTCTCTGCCTGGAGCTGCGCCTCGTCTTCGAGCATCAACAGATTCGTCATCCACAGGGTCAGGCAATCGATCACGACACAGCGTTGCGCCTGATCGATAGCCTGTAGTACCTGCGACAACCGAATCGGTTCCTCAAGCGTCTGCCAGCTTGCCGGTCGCTCAGCCTGATGCCGGGCAATTCGTGCCTGCATCTCCGCATCACCCGCCTGTGCGGTTGCGATGAAACACACCGGCAGATTCGATGCGATGGCACGCTGCTGCGCATACGCGCTCTTGCCGGAGCGGGCACCACCAAGAATCAGTTCAAGCATGAGATGGGATTAAACGGCCTAAACAAGCCAGCCGGCAATCGTCATGAGGGCAAAGATTATTATCCAGATAATCAGCATGCGCTTAACCAGCGCCGCGGCATGTGCAACCGTGTGGACCCAGAACTGGGAATGCAGGTCTTCCTGTTCATTGCCCCACTCCTGACTCAAGGCACCGCTACCGGTGAGGACCAGAAGCTCTTCGCTATCACGGTGGAGAAAATCAGAGATACCGTTCCACTCACCCATGCTGTCAACAAAGCTGCCACCCAGGGCATAACCGAGGAGGCAAAGACGCGAGGGTATCCAATTGAGGATACGATGCAGATTACGCGAGGTGGCCGCAAAGATGCTGGTCTCACCCGAGGTTTGATCCTTCAATAAACTGTTGGTGCGATACAAGACGGCCCCCACGGGACCCAGCACCACAAACCAGAGCAACACACCCAACAGACGCTCGTTACCCTGTATCAAGACGGCCTCACGCATAACGCGGGCAAGCTGTTGCGAGTTTTCGTCCACCGGTCGCTTCAAGATCACGGCGGCATGGACACGGGCGGCCTCTTCATCCCCCGCCTCCGCGGCATCAAGATAGAGTTGCACCTCACGGGTAAAACTTGCTGGCCCTAGGCACCACAGTAAAACCGCGATGGCGAACAAGAAGGCAAACAGCACCATGACGGCGTGGAGCATGGCCATTACCAGCGCCACGCCAAAGGCCAGAACAAATAAAAGGATCAACAGCGCCGCAACACCCGAGAGGGACTCAAGGCGCTGACGCATCCAGGCGCTGTATTGTTCAAACCAGGCATAGGGTCGCCAGCTATCGACCTGAGGCCAGTAACTTTCGATGGCGAGACTAAAGAGGATGGCGAGGAAGCTCATGGGCGCATAGTTTCCATTTTATCCCAACCACATGCAAGCCCATCAGGAATTGTCTGGCAGGCCAACATCTTGCAAATAACGTCCCCAATTGAACGCCTGCCCCGGGTCGGTCTTTCGCCCCGGTGAGATATCGCAGTGCCCCACTATATTGCCCTGCCCGAGTGCGGGATAAGCCTGTTGTAACAGTCGTGTCACCTCGGCCAGGGTCACATACTGCGCCTCGGTGTAGGGGTCGGTGTCGGTCCCCTCCATCTCAATCCCAATGGAAAAATCATTGCAGCGACTACGGCCCTGAAACTGTGAGGCCCCTGCATGCCAGGCGCGGCGGTGTAGGGGCACAAACTGGATCAACGCACCATCGCGGCGGATAAAAAGGTGTGAGGAGACCTGCATCGAGGCGATCTCCATAAAATAGGGATGGGCCTGTGGGTCGAGCAGATTGGTAAAAAACTGTGCAACGTATTGGCCACCAAACTCTCCTGGCGGCAGGCTGATGTTATGGATCACCAGGAGTTCGATATTAACGCCTTCGGGGCGGTCATCGAAATTGGGCGAGGCGATCTGCTCCGCACCGATTATCAGGCCCGTATCCTTATCGATAAACATCAAGGCTCCTCCTCTGCGGGGGCTGACAGGGCACGCTGCATCTCTGAATGAAAGGCGGTCAGAGTCGCCTCACACTGGAGGGCACTATGAAAGTGGCCATTGACGAATAGAAACAACGATGGCAGATGAAAGACATCATAGGCACGTGTCAGGGCGAGATTCTCTTCTGCATCGACCTCGTAGAAACGGGTCTCTGTGTGCTGTTGCGCATAGGACAGTAAGAGTTGTTTCCAGAAGCGACAACTGGCACAGGCCGCAGAGGTAAAGATAACTACCGACGCACCTCGCGCATGGTCAAGCACAGCATGAAAGGTGCTGTCATCGAGTGCATGCAGGCTGACGCCATCGACACTAACCAGTTTCATCACGGTCTTAGACGTCCTTTACCAGACCATGTAATACCATATCGGTAAAGCTCACGATACCAATGACCTTACCATTCTCCATTACCGGTGCGCGCGACAGACCGAACTTGTCAAAGAGTCGTGCGCAATAGCGTATATCCATCAGTTGATCCACGCTGACCACGGGCTTGGACATAACCTCATAGACATTGACTCGGTCCGGCGAGCGGTCCTTGGCCAACACCGCCTTGGCGATATCCGAGAGCAGGACAATGCCATACTCATCGTCATCGTGACGTTTGTTGACGATGAGACACTTGGTCTCGATGTGATGCATTCTTACCAGGGCCTCCTTCACGGTGGTCATACCATCCACCATATCAAAAGATCGTTTCATGACGTCCTTTACCCGAATTACTTTACGATCACTCATATCTCATCCTCCACCACTTCACTCAGACTCTGCACCTGTTGCGCAACTCCCACGGCATCCTCCACATCGATCTGGAAGGCAATACCGGTACCAGGCTTGCTATCGAACTCACCGACCGAGCTAATCTTTTCCAGAATATTTCGACTCAGGTGTTCTTCAACCAGAAACAGTAACATGTCACGCTGCGTCTCCAGGGTCAGACCAAAGAAGGTCTTGCTCTGCTTCAGTCCCTCGCCACGGGCATGACTGATCACCGTCGCCCCGGTTGCGCCACATGTACGCGCCGCCTCCATCACCTTATCGGTTTTATCTTCCTCTACAAAGGCAATTACCAATTTAAAGTGCATACGTTCTCTCCTTCCTACTTAATCTTCGCTGACGACGCGCGACCACTTAGTGCGCGCCAATGACTCAATTGTGCATACGCCATGACCGTTAGCATGGGAAACAGGCTGGCAAAGGCTATCAGTCCAAAACCGTCCAGCAATACGCTCCGTCCCGGTACCGTACTGGCAAGCCCAAGCCCGAGGGCCGTCACCAGCGGGACGGTTACGGTCGAGGTCGTTACGCCACCCGAGTCATAGGCCAGCGCAATAATGTTGCGCGGTGCAAAATAGGTCTGAATCATCACAATGATATAGCCCACTATGATGTAGTACTCCAAGGGGGTTCCCGTCACGATACGAAAACTACCCAGGGCGATACCCATCGAGACGCCCAGGGCCACGGCGATACGCAGGCCCCACACCGAGATGGCCCCGGCGGAGACCTCATTGGCCTTGATCGCAACGGCGATGAGTGCGGGTTCGGCAACCGTCGTCGCAAAGCCAATGCTCGCCGCAAAAAAATAGACCCAACGGTAATCCTGCCAGTGGAG
>JAHEDA010000006.1 GCA_024641445.1 Gammaproteobacteria bacterium | reverse complement strand
TGACCTTTTGCCTATTCGTGCCTCAAAGGGTTTGGCCATTCGCTACATCTCAATGAAGTGGGGGATTCCACTGGAAAATGTGTTGGTAGTCGGTGACTCTGGTAATGATGAAGAGATGCTGATGGGAGAGACCTTGGGTGTGGTGGTAGGAAATCACAGTCCGGAACTGGAACGTCTGCGCGGAAAACACCACGTCTATTTTGCAGAAGGCACTTATGCCTCAGGCATTATTGAAGGGTTAGGTTACTACCATTTTCTGGAAAAGACAGCGTCCAGGCCCGAAGAGGTTGAAGAGGAAGAGATTAGCGAACGATTTCTGAAAGGCGGAGAGATGTTACCGCTGTAGTTCCATCCAGGATAAGGAGTGTGCAAAATAGTGCGCCAGACCCTCTAATACCCCAGCCGAATAATTTCCATTCATTCCGAGAAAGTTACCCTGCGCGAGATAGAGACAGGCCTCAGTGTGATTAATGTGCGCAAGTTCGATGGCCTGTTGTCGAACCTCATCGACTGCATTATGAACGAGTACAGCGGGGAAACCAGCGCCCAGGGCCTCCAGGTCATTGCCACTATCGCCTGCGAACATTAAATGCCGAGTGTCGATGTCAAGTTGCTGTGCAAGGAAGGTGATGGCATGTAATTTATTTGCCCGTGCCGGAAGGATGTCAAGTAGTCCTACCCCAGTGAGGTCGTCAATGCTCCAAATAAGATTCGATTTGGCCCCGAGGCCGTTGAGAATCAATTTTACTTCATTTAGTAGCGACGCCTTCTTTTCGATGACTTTAACGTAATAGCTCAGCTTAAAACGACCCTGTTTCGCCGGTTCTTGCAGTTCTAAATCGGATATCCCGGATAGCAGTCGCAAGAGTTCAGTATGTTCAATACCATACCAATCGATTCCTATCTCTGAGTGCCATTTCTGCCAGATACCCCAGCCGTTCGGGCCCATGGAATAAATTGTGGTACCGACATCGGCCACGATGAAGTCAGGGGTCGGTAGTTGATAGTCCGCTATGGCATCCAGAATAAGTTGCAGGTGACGACCGCTGACATACGCGAGTCTCAACGTTGTCTGACTACAGACTTGGCGCAGCAAGGTGCGCGCCTGAGGTGATTCAGGCTCCGGCCCGTTAGGGATTAGAGTGCGGTCGAGGTCACTACAGAGGAGGATGTCTGTCATATTCACCATCGATACGCAACAGACGTTTACCCTTTAATGCATTCTCGGCAATAATCGCGGCGGCGGCGCTCCAACCAAGATTAGGCGTGCCTCCGGGCGTTAGTGTCTTGCCATGGATGAATTCAGGGAAAGACCAGTCAATATCTCCCATACACATTCTATTTGCAGTATGAATCGCGTTTGCATATTCTTGGGCTTGCTTCATTTTTTGTCGGGCCGCGAGGTCGGCAACATAAAACCCTGTGAGCATTGGCCAGAGGCCACCATTGTGATACTCGTAGGGCTTGTTCTTGAAGGTATAGGAAAAGGTCATTTGCAGGTCCTTCCAGTCTTCATCTACAGGTTCAATCACGGGAAAAAAGGCCGGTAAGAGCTTCAGCCCCGGCGGAACAAGGGTGTCGATATAAGTATCGACCCGTTCACGTTGGTCGTCGTTGGCTACATCGAAAAGTGATGCCAATATATTGCCGAAGGCATCAAAGCGATAACCGTAACCAGTGGGGGAGAAAAAGGGTAGCCAGTAGGTGCTGCTGCAGGCTGGTTCGGCATTGAGTCCCTTTTCGTACAAGACCTCATGATAGACGTCATCCGGCATGGGCCGATCATCGCTCAACCAGAAATTATCCTGAATCAGGTGTTTGAGTCTGGCGACACCCCCCTGCATGCTGTGATCGACTGTGTCCTGAAGTGCTGCGTGTATGGCACAGAGTGTGCGCTGAGCCTGTAAATAAAGTAACTGATCATACAAGACATAACCGGCATGCAGGTACTCGTCGGCCCAGTCACCGGCCTGGGGGACGTAAATTAGCCCACGGTTGTTGAATTCCCAGGCCCCCAACAGAAAACGCACTTTTTCAATCGCGGGGGTGATCTGATGCAGAAAATTCATGTCATCGGTGGCCTGCCAGTATTCACCGCAACCAATGATGAACCACAAGTCCGCATCCACGCGGCCGGTAGTTCCGCCGTAACTGACGCGTTGCGATACCGGGTCCATGTTGCTGGGGATTTCTCCATGGGGCCCCTGACTGGCGGCAAGGGTTAACAATGTCTGACGAAACGTGTGGATCAACTCGTGTTCGCCGGTCATGAGCGCGGCCAGGCCCATGATGGTGCCATCACGGGCCCAGACCCGCAGATAATTGGCGTGTTCGGTCGGTGATGCCACAAAACCGTGCGGGGTGCAGCAGCGGTGCAGCAATTCAATGGCCTTTTGATAACCAATCTCTGTCGGGCTGGATTCAGGCATAGGGTGTGATTAGTTCTTTCTGATTAAAATGCTTGCGTGAATGTTCGTGTAGCTTAATATATTCATCTGTATGGAAGCTGAGTAGAACTTAACTATGACCACGACTGCATCGGTACGATATATCGCCGAGTCCTGTGAGGCGACGTGTAACAGGGCCGTGAGTGACTGGATTGAGATTGTCAGCGATGCAATTACTCAACACGGCTTGTGCAATGTGGCGCTTTCAGGCGGTCGAACACCTATATTCTTTTACCACCAGCTGCTGCAACATGCAAACCTGTCCAGGGTAGATTGGTCGCGTGTGCACCTGTTTATGGTGGACGAGCGCTATGTGCCACTGGATCATGCGGAGAGTAATTACCGTATGACCTGTGAGCAACTCATTGCCCATATAACCATCCCCGCATCAAATCTCCACCCGGTAAATACCTCTCTACCGTTACAGGACGCGGTAGTCGATTACACAAAAACACTTGAGACCTGCCTGCCACCGGCTGCAAGCGGCACCCCTCAGTTTGATCTGGTGATGTTGGGCATGGGTGCAGATGGTCACACCGCATCACTGTTTCCTGGTACCAGCGCGGCGAATGAATATAAAGTGCATGTTGTATCTGTCATCTCGCAGGCTGCACCGATGACACGCATCAGCATTACCTTCTCGGTGATCAATGCCGCCCGACACGTTATGCTGCTGGTCTGTGGTAAGGATAAGGCGTCAGTTATCAATCATATCTTTGGTCATGATGCAGTTGAAAAATATCCCGTGCAGCGGGTAAACCCGGAAGCGGGGAGCGTGCATTGGTATCTTGATTCAGCCGCGGCAGGGCCTCGGGCGGATAGTCACTGATGCGTGTCATGGGCGGCGATATCGGCGGCACCCGCACGCGCCTGTGCGTGATGGAGTCATCGCATGGGGGCTGGCAGGAGGTCTTTACCCGGGAATATCGCAGTGGGGAGTTTGCTAATCTTCAGACAGTCGTCCAGAGGTGTTTACAGGAGAGCCACGCCGACACTACCCCGATTGACGCCGCTTGTTTTGCCGTGGCGGGTCCAGTGGAGGGTGAGTCAATCCGAGTCACCAATCTCCCCTGGGTCCTGACGCAGACCGCGTTACAGGATGAATTGCACATCCCACACGTGAACTTGCTCAATGATTTCTCAGCCATCGGTTATGGACTCAAGGCCTTGCGCCCCAGCGATCTCATCACGCTACAGCTGGGGCATAGTGAATCTTCAGGGGTTAGCGCGATCATCGGTGCCGGAACAGGTCTTGGCATGGGGGTAGTCGTTGAGCAGGGTGAAACAACAAAGATACTTCCAAGTGAGGGTGGTCACGCCGACTTTGCCCCGGTAGATGATTGGCAAGTGGAGTTGTGGCATTGGCTTAAGGCAAGACAAAAACGCGTCAGCAATGAAGACCTGCTCTCCGGCCGTGGACTGGTGCTGTTGTATGAATTTGTCTGTGCACGTACAGGAGTCCCGCCCGTACTGCTTACAAATCCATCGCACGGTGATGTGGCGGCCACGATCAGTGAGCGAGCGCTGGCGGGCGAGAATGCCCAGGCAGAGGAGGCCGTGAAACAATTTGTCTCGATATATGGCGCGGTATCCGGAAATCTCGCACTGCTGGTACAGCCTCGCATGGGCCTTTATATCGCCGGGGGAATCGCCGCCAAGCTCGGACGTTTTATGCAGACCGGTCGCTTCATACAGACCTTCCTCGATAAACCTCCTATGACAGAATTATTGCAACAGATACCGGTACAGCTCATTAACGATTCCCATATCGGGCTGAAGGGTGCCGTCGCTGCGGCATGTCAATTGATGCATGAGGGTATGGCATAAACGTATATATGTTTGTTATACCAATGATCCACTTCAAATTACTGTAGATAAAAAATTGGTAGATGGATGAAACGCTCAGCTTTCATCCAGCGAGTTGCGCCAGTTATGATCCTCGCGGTCAAACAGGCGTGTATCCTCGGTCGGGCCCCAGGAGCCGGCGGGGTAGGTGTGAATGAACTCATGTTCGCTGTCCCAGACCTTGAGTATCGGGTCAACGACGTCCCAGGCCCAGGCGATCTCATCGTAGCGCAGGAAGAGCGATGCGTCGTTTTCGATTACATCCAGCAGCAGGGCCTCATACGCATCGAGTTCATACTGATTGACGCCACAATAACTGGCATCGAGGCGGGTGGTGTGGGTGAGCAGTTCCAGCCCCGGTTCCTTGACCTGTAATTCCAGGCGCAAGCACTCGGTGGGCTGAATTCCCAGCAGTACCCAATTGGGTTTTAATTGTTCGATCTGGGTCTTGCGAAACAATTGCTGTGGCGGATTTTTGAAGCGGATGGCGATGACCGAACTGTTCTTGGCCAGACGCTTGCCGGTGCGCAGATAAAACGGTACATCACGCCAACGCCAGTTATCGATATACAGTTTGAGGGAGGCATAGGTCTCGGTAGTGCTATGTGCCGCGATACCTTCCTCTTGCAGGTACCCGGCGACCTTCTCGCCTTTAACCGTACCGGGCGAGTATTGCGCGCGAAAGGCGTGGGCGTTGACGGCGCGCTTGGAGATGGGGCGAATAGATTTGAGGACCTTCACCTTCTCGTCACGCAGAGACTCGGGGTCGAGGGTTGCCGGGGGTTCCATAGCAACCAGGGTGAGCATCTGTAGCAGGTGACTCTGGATCATGTCGCGCATGGCACCAACACCATCATAGAAGGCGGCACGTCCGGCGATGCCCTGGGTCTCGGAGTGGGTGATCTGCACGTGGTCGATGTAGTTGCGATTCCACAGCGGCTCGAGCATAAGGTTGGCGAAACGAAACACCAACACGTTCTGCACCATTCCTTTGCCAAGATAGTGATCGATGCGGAAAATTTGCTCCTCGCGGAAGTGGCGGTGCAGGCTGTCGTCCAAAATCTGCGCACTCTCGCTATCAAAGCCGAAGGGTTTCTCGATAACCAGGCGTCTCCAACCCCCATTCTCTATATTCAGGCCGGCGGTGGCGAGGGCTTGTGCGACACGTGAATAATGCGAGGGGGGGATGGCCATGTAGAAGACCAGATTCTTCGGCAGTGTAGCGTCGGTGTCGATACGCTCTTTTAACTGTCGTAACGACTCCGGGTCTTCCATATCGGCAGTAATAAGATGCATGCGAGAGGAGAGGCGGTCTAGTACGGCCTGTTTAATACCCCCGCGGGCCTTTTGTGTGAGGAGCTCCACCACCTGCTCTCGCCAACTGTTGTCACTAGCATCGCGGCGACTGACACCGATAAGGGCCATGTCGGCGGGGAGTCGGCCGGCCTCTTCCAGGTGATAAATCGCAGGAAGAAGTTTATTGCGCGAGAGGTGTCCGGTGGCGCCAAATACGATGAAGGTGCAGGGGTCAATCACCAGTTTTGTCCTTTACGAGGTGTCCCCCAAAGGCGTTACGCATCATGGCGAGGAGGCGGTTGCCGTAGCCTTCTTTATCCTGGCTGGCAAAACGCATATACAGTGCCAGCGCCAGCACGGGGGTAGATGTCCCCTGGCGGATACTCTCATCTACGGTCCAGCGACCTTCACCCGAATCCGCGACGAAGGGTGCAATCGCCTCAAGCTTCTGGTCTTGCTTGAGGAAACCAGCAGTGAGGTCGAGTAACCAGCTTCTTACCACCGAGCTATGACGCCAGAGCTCGCTGATCTGGGCCAGGTCGAGGTTAAATTCGGTCTTACCTTTTAATAGGGCAAAGCCCTCGGCGTAGGCCTGCATCATGCCGTATTCGATGCCATTGTGAATCATCTTGGTAAAGTGGCCTGCGCCTACCGGGCCAACATGGGCCCAGCCCCGATCCGGCGCGGGGGCGAGTAGCTTGAGTACAGGTTCTAATTGAGCAACATCGCGCTGCTCGCCCCCGACCATGAGGCAATACCCATTCTCCAGTCCCCAGACACCCCCGGAGGTACCTGCATCGATAAAGCCGATCTGATGTTGTGCGAGCAGTTGGGCGCGCCGCTGGCTATCGAGGTAGTTGGCATTCCCGCCATCGATGACGACATCGCCAGGCGCTAACCTGGTTGTCAGTTCCTGTAAGGCATTTTCAGTCGGCTCACCGCTGGGCAACATCAGCCATACGAGGCGTTTTGGACTGAGCTGTAGCACCGCATCTTGAAGACTGCTGGCCGCAGTCAGCCCGGTCTCTTTCGCAAGTGTTTGTGTTACCGCATCACTACGATTAAAGCCTACCACCTGCATACCACCGCGCTGTAGACGTCTGGCCATGTTGGCTCCCATACGTCCGAGACCGATGATGGCGATAGTAGCTTGTTTGCTCATAGTACCTGTCTCTCCCTAGCGTTGATTAAGACTAGCCAGTAATTCGCCGCAAATGCAAACCAATTATTTTATTTCTCTTTGAGGTATGTAAATCTTGCACAATCACTGTGCAATGTAATCATGTGTGCACGAACGCGATGCGCATATTGCATCAAACATCCGAAAATCAGGCGTAGCTTCATGCATAACACCAGAGTGGTTGTATCGTGTTGTGTAGGCCGACACAGTTGCGAGCCTTACGTGGGCTTGCCACCATAGTATTAGCTTATGCTAATATATTAGCCCGTTTTTTCGTCCAGTCAGGAGAGTATGAGCAATGAGCAAGTCTTGTGATTTGTCTTTTCAGCAGCGGAGTCTGTTTCAGCAGGGATTTCAGCGCTATAGCCCGGAAGAGTTAAGGCAACTTGAGTGGGGGCTCCGATTTACTCCGGCGTCTTGTTCACTGCTGGCGCTCTACGGGCTCGTCAATCAGATGCCGTATCTGCTGTTTGCGGTGGCGGCCCTCGGTATGTGGGCCTTTTTTGCACCGGCGGCACACCCCATGGACCTTTTGTACAACCATGTCATCCGTAAACCGTTTCATGCAGTGGCTCTGCCGGAGAACCCCTTCCAACGTCGTCTGGCCTGTCTTTCCGCCGGGGTGATGAATGTCATCGCCGGGATATTCTTTCTGTTAGGACTGCCTGTGGCGGCCTATGTGGTCGGCGGCTCCCTGATGGTACTGCAAGCCATCGTGATTTCTACCCACTTCTGTACCCTGTCATGGATGTATGAGGGGCTGATGCGTTTGATGGGGCGTTGGCAGGTACCCCTGGACGAGGCCAAGGCCAAGCAGATGTTGACGGCGGGGGCGCGTCTGGTCGATGTGCGGAGTCCAAATGAGTTTGCGCGTGAGAGCATTCCCGGGGCGCTTAATTTGCCCCTGGAAGAGCTGGATCAGCATCTGCCGACCTTTCGCGATGGTGTGAATCTGCTTTTCTGCAACAGTGGGACCCGCAGCTTCATTGCGACTGAGAAGCTGAAAATGGCTGGATTAGAGAATATCCACAATCTCGGTGCCTTCGGCCGTGCTCAGGCTATTGCGACAGCCTGATCCGGTCCCGCCCTTCCGTCAGGGTATCGTCATATTCGCCCGGTAACATCGTGTTACCGGGCGATTTTTATGCTTCAATTGTTACTCGCTTGTAGGAAAATCCCCACTTACAAGCCCTCTAATTTCGCATATAATTGTCCCCATCATTAGGCCATGAATCGCGTATTTTGAGTGTTGCGGGCCATCTCGATATTTAGGAGCTTTTCACATGTATATGGAATTCTTTGGGTTACGTGAACACCCATTTCGATTGACCTCGGACCCCAAATTTCTCTTTTTGACGGAGTCCCACGCCCGCGTTAAGGCATACATTGAATATGCCCTGCACATTCAGGACAGCATCATCGTCGTTACCGGTGAGATTGGCTCTGGTAAGACCACATTACTGCATGATGCATTGAATAATCTTGGCCGTGATACCGTTGTTGCGCGTATCCACCAGACCCGCCTTACCGAAGTAGAGTTTTTGCAATCGATCCTGGTCGAATTCGGATACAGGCTCTTTAGCCCTAATAAAGTTGAGTTACTGGACAAGCTAAGCACCTTCTTCCGCGAGAAATATGCCGAGGGTAAGAAGGTAATCCTCATCATTGATGAGGCCCAGAATCTGAGCAAAGATATTCTGGAGGAAATACGGCTCCTGTCTGATATTCAGGATGGTAATGACAAGATATTGAATGTGATTTTGGTGGGACAGCCCGAACTCAACTCCACCCTGGCGGCGCCAGACCTTGAGCAGTTGGTGCAGCGTGTTCGCCTGCGTTTCCATATTCGGGCCCTGAATGAGCAGGAGACCTTCGATTACATTAATCATCGTCTGGCGATTGCCGGTGCTTACCATGACAATGTCTGTTTTCTGCCGGAAGCCACTCCTTTGATACACGAATACAGCGGTGGGCGTCCTCGTCTGATCAATATCCTTGGTGACTATGCGTTGACCACTGCATTTGTGGATGAGGTCCGTGAGATCGGTGCGGATATTATTCTGAGAGCGGTGAAGGAATTGCAATGGAAGCCCTATGCGCAGCGCTTCAACCAGCAGTTCCGTGCGGAACAGGATTGGAACGTCACACCCGAGGATAACCAGAAACTGGTGATCACCCTCAGGGGTAAGATGTCTGGTGTGTACCTCGTGAATAAGGAATATGTCCATATTGGACGGCACGTCTCCAATGACATCCAGATAAACGACAAGAAGGCGAGTCGCCACCATGCCCAGGTTCTCAACAACTCGGGCGAGGCCTATCTGCGCGACCTGAATAGCACCAATGGTACCTTCGTGAATTCGCAGCCGGTGGATATCATGATGCTGCGGCACGGGTCCAAATTCTCGATAGGTGAGTATGAATTTCAGTACCTGAAGGGTGACCTGGATGGTGTGGAAGAGGACACCTTCGGGGATGAAAATAGCAATGTACTCGCCTACAAACCCCCCGTTGGTAGCAGTAACAAATAATCTCCCTCATAAGATAGCTATGTAATGAGTCAGGTCTTTAGGCCTTGACGTCTAGATGGCATCAGGTAATATCGCTGACTGACCAGTCAGTCAGCGAGTAATCATGCACTTCAACCACATCAGCCCAGCCAAGACCCGCGCACAAAAAGAGCACCGAGCCAACCATATTCTGGAATCGGCATTGGTTCTATTTGTCGAGAAGGGCTTTAGTGCCACCCGCCTGGAAGATGTTGCACGGCACGCTGGAATCTCGAAGGGGACGCTCTATCTCTATTTCGAAAACAAAGAGGCGCTGTTTAAGCGCCTGGTGGAAGAGATGGTCGTACCCTTGGTACAGAATGCTGAGCATGAGGTCAATGCATACCAGGGTCCGTGTAACAATTTGTTACAACAACTCATTTTGGGATGGTGGAAAATGATAGGGAAGACCAGCTTGTCAGGGCTCCCGAAATTATTGATTTCGGAGTCGGGGAATTTTCCTGACTTGGCAGAGTACTACGTCAAAAATGTCGTGGCACGCGTGAGGCGCCTCCTCACGACCGTCATTCAACGTGGAATTGCTGCGGGAGAGTTCATTGAGTGTGATGCCGAAGGCGTAGCACGTGTCATTCTCTCTGCCGTAGTTTTTCCAGTGGTATTGCAGCATTCACTTGGCATCTATGACACAGCCTTCGAAAATGATCGATACCAAAGGGCACACATGGAGCTGATTCTGAACGGAATGGTAACTAAAAGATGAAAAAAATGGATCAAAAGCATCAGTATGTGCTGTTGTTCTTGGCGACAATACTGTATTCACAGGGAGGGGTCGCGGCACAGGGGCTGACGCTGGAACAGTTTCTTGCCCAGGCGATTCCTGAGTCATCAAGTATTGTAATCGCTGGCTTACGTGAGGAGCAGGCGAGATTACAGAGAGACAGCATTGAAAGTACCATGGGCTGGCAGGCCGCTGGAACTGCCGGGACCTCACATGACGTATCGATGTTTGGCAGCCCCAGTGATCGTATTGACCTGAATGGTAAACTGGAAAAGAAACTTGAATCAGGGAGCACCTGGGGACTCTCAGGTTCGTATAGCTATGATAATGAACAAATAAATATAATCTCTTCTTTACCGAATCCATCGCAAGGCTTGAACATGGATCTTTATTATCGAGTCCCGCTCAAACGCGGTGGAGACGGTGCTGAGTTTCATCAAGGTTTACTCTCTGCAGATGCAAGTCTCCAGATAGCTTCGGCACAAAAAAGATCACAGCAACAGGCGCTTGCCAAGCAATTAATTGACCTCTATTTCAATGCGGTACAGATGCAGACTCAGATCGCTGCGGCGGATGATCAAATTACTCGTGTGCAGCGGCTGCGTGAATTCACTGAACGAAACTTGCATCTTGGGTTGAGTGAAAAACGTGATTTGTATCAGATACAAGCACAGGAAGAGACGGCTATCGCAAGTCGGCGCGACCTCGCAGTAAGTTGGAATACGATGCGGACCGAGATGAATCGATTGCTACGGCACGCCGCTGAAAATCAGCTGAGCCTTTCCTCTCTGGAGGAGAATCAATTCGAATCCACACCTGAATACCAGCGCATTCTAACGGATGTGCTGGCCTCTAGTCCTGAGCGAAAAATACAACTCTCACAATTGAGTGCGAGTGATGCGCAGTTGCAGCTCCAGCGTGATAACAATAAGGATACGCTGGATATGTTAGTGAGTGTTGGTTCCAGGACCCGTACCGGAACCCTGACAAATGGAACTCTGAATCAAACGGACTATGCCGCCAAGCTTAGTCTCGAATATCGCATCGCGATGGATAAGCGTGGTCAGGATGCCGGGGTTATGCGTGCAATGAAAGACCGGACTATCGCACAAGAACAGCTTAAAGATATAGAGTCAAATCTTAAGTATGAGGTGAGTTCTTTGTATCAATCCATTTCTGAATTGGAAAAGGCGGTTGATCACTACCGTAATCGCCTTGATAAGGAAAAACAAAAATATGAAGAAGGCATGCATGAATATCGAGCCGGACGAGTAGCAACCAATTTGATAGTTCAGTTCGAGAATGACTTGCAATCTGCTGATGTGGCGCTCAAGGCCAGACTTAATGAGCTGGCAAAGAATCGTGCAAAATTACAATTGCTGCGAGGGCAATATGCCTCTCTCTTTATAGTAAAATAATGGAATATTTATTATGAGATCTCTCTTTCGGTATCTGGTGGAAAATGGTCTGGTCGTTAATCTGATCTCCGTTTTTTTAATCGCGATTGGCATTTATGCAGCAAAGAACATAAATCGCGAGGCGTTCCCTAACGTAAATCTGGACGTGGTAGCAATCAGTGTTATACACCCGGGTGCTAGCCCGGAAGAGGTTGAGCGCCTGATTATTACACCCATTGAGCAGGAACTAAAGTCACTCGATGGTATCGATAAGATGACGTCGGTTTCATTTCCTGGTTCTGGTATTATCAATCTTGAGCTTGATCCGAATACAAGTAATCGTCAGCGCATTGTAAGTGATGTGCAGCTCGCAGTAGATCGTGCCGATTTACCCAAGGACTTGCCTGTCGCCCCCATCGTGACTGAAATTGACGGGAGGATGTTTCCTGTTATTCAGTTAGCTATTTCCGCGCCAACTAGCCCGCTTGAGCTCAAACGATTAGGTGACCAGATTGAAGAAGACCTTCTGGCCTTGGATGGCGTAGCTCGCGTGCAAATACAAGGTGCACGGAAATCGGAACTCCGAATTACTGTAGACCCTGTAAAGCTAGAGCAAAATCGAATTTCAATCGGACAAATTGCTGACCTAATTCGCAAGTGGAATGTTAACGCCCCAGGTGGGGAGTTGACGACAGAGAAAGGTCAGAAGGTCGTACGAATTACTGGAGAATTCAAGAATAGCAGTGAGCTTGGTGATCTGGTTATTCAGGCAAATGAGAGAGGGCAGGGTATACGACTATCTGATGTAGCCAAGATTGATGAAACGCTCGAAAAGCCCACGACGTATTATGATGTAAATGGCACCTCGGGTCTGAATATGCTCGTGCTGAAGAAGCCCGAGGCAGATATTATCAATGTGGTTGATGGAATAAAAGACTACCTTAAGACTGTATCAGAGCGCTACGGCGCCAAGGTGCACGTTGCCCCCTTTCAGGATTTCTCACGTTTTACCCGTTTGCGTCTTGGTGTATTGACCACGAATGGTATCGTTGGCCTGGTTCTCGTTTTGATTGCGCTGGCTGTTTTTCTACGCCCATCTGTTGCCATGACAACAACTCTTGGCATGCCCATTGTGTTTTGTATTGGATTATTCGTTCTTTATCTGGCAGGTATCACGTTAAATCTTGTATCCATGCTGGGTTTTATAATCGTCCTTGGTATGTTGGTAGATGACGCGATCATTATCGGTGAAAACATCACCTATCATATGGAACAAGGCATGAAGCCCGTCCAGGCGGCAGTTGAGGGGGCACTTGAGCTGGTTGGGCCGGTTACGGCTACGATTACAACGACCATCATTGCATTTTTGCCGCTCATGTTTATGTCCGGGATGATTGGAAAATTTATTGTTGCTATACCGGTTGTGGTGATAACGTTGCTTGCGTTTTCATGGCTTGAATCATTTATTATCCTGCCAAGTCATGTCGCACACTTTGCCAACCCACATAAGCATCCTCCGGAACGTGCATGGCTCAGGAATATGGAACATGGTTATGAACGGATATTGGAAAAGGCTGTTGACCATTATGGTTGGACGATCTTCATCTCTGTCGCAGTCCTGATAGGTAGTCTTGTGCTTGCGGCAACGGCGATGTCATTTCAATTGTTTCCTGCTGTAGCCGTGGATCAATATATTGTTCGCGTTAAGGCAGAAACTGGTACAGATCTAGATAGCATGCACAAAACCATGGATGGTCTTGAAAAAGAGATTCGGAGTTATGTAAAGCCTGAATATTTAGAAACTACTATTGTAACGACGGGGCAAACACAGATTGATTCGAATGACCCTTTGTTGCAACGTGGAAGTCGATATGGTCAGGTGCGTGTCATCTATATCCCAGCCGCATTGCGCAAAGAACATGATGCCCTCGTGGATATGCACTATCTTGAGAAAGACTTAACAAAGAAGCATTCAGAACTGAAACTTTCATTTGATGAGCAGAAAAATGGCCCACCTACAGGGCGGGCGCTGGAAGTAGAAATTACCGGCCGCGATAACGTCTCCAATGAGCGGGTGGCAAATAATCTGTCTGGCTATTTAAAAAATATAGATGGCGTATTGAATGTTGAGACTGACATTCAACCAGGTGATGATGAGCTGCGCGTGGTGCTTGATAAGGCAACTGCCATCTATGCAGGTGTCGACCTGGCAACTGTTGCCAGTCACCTTCGTGCAGCTGTGGACGGCCTGCGTGTAGATACCACCCGCAAGGGTACAGAAGAGGTCGATCTGACTATCCGTTACCCCTTGCAAGGAAAGATGTCGGGTGAACAACTGTTGCGAGTGGTCCATGTCCCGAATGCACGTGGTGGTTACGTACCCTTGTCTGCGATTGCGCATATAGAGGAACATGGCGGTTATTCAACAATCCGCCACAAAGCTGGACTGCGTGTTGTCCGTGTAGTCGCGAATGTCGACACAGCCAAGATCACGAGTATCAAGATAAACAAACTTGTGCGTGATAACCAGGATAAATGGTTTGGTTCCGCTGATCGTAACGTTACTGTGAACTATGGCGGTGAAAATGAGAAGAATCAACAGTCGTTTGTGGATCTTGCCAGCGCGATGAAATTTGCGCTGATCGGTATCTTTTTTATCCTGGCAATCCAGTTTAATAGTCTAGGCTATCCTATCATTGTTATGCTGGCGATACCCTTTGGTATCGTTGGTATCATACTCAGCTTTTACGTGCATGACCTGTTGTGGATGCCGATGCCCTTGTCATTTTTTTCAATTATGGGCATGGTTGCGTTGACCGGGGTGGTGGTAAATAGCTCGTTGGTGATGTTGGTATTCATTCAGCGAGCGATACAAGATGGAATGAATTGCAAAGATGCAATTCTGCTCGCAGGGAGACGACGCCTGCGCGCTGTTGTCCTTACTGCGGCGACAACCATTGCAGGTCTGTTACCGACCGCCTATGGCTGGGGTGGAATGGACCCCTTCGTGTCACCGATGGCGCTGGCCTTGGCGTGGGGCCTGATAGTTGCGACCCTTGTCACCTTGGTGGCAATACCCGCATTCTTTGCGGCCGCGATGGACGCTAAGGGGTGGTTTGCCAAGCGTATTACCGATGTCAAAGAGACCGTTCGTGCGCACCTTGGCGCCAAACTGCCTTAAAGGTAGAAAAACTCCATTTGGGTCCCGGCGAGTTCGAGTAGATCGTTGGACTTGAGCGGGGTTGGCTCCATGGCAATGATTTTGCCATTGAGTGTGGCGGTGTCATTCGAACGGCGCAGGTTATTGCTCTTCAAGGCCGATATGGTATACCCGGTGCTACTTCGTGTAATCATGGCCAGTTTGACGCCATTAAATCCAAGTGTATTAAACGGTTTACGAAGCTCCAGTACCTTTTTTGCCAGGGGGCCATTCATGACACGTACTGCTGCCAAGGGTTCGCCTTTGACGGCTGTCTCTTTTGGCATTACGCCGTTGGCATCCATGATCTGGGTATCTTCAATCTCAGCGCGCAAGAACATCGTGGGTTCATACTGAACATCTTCATTAGCGAAATAGGTGAATTGATAATTACCCACCTGTACTGTGTCACCATGTTTTAATTGCGACTTGGCGACACGCGCACCGTTCAATAATGTGCCATTGGTGCTACCGAGGTCGTCTATATAGGTGTGCTCTCCCAGAGTAGTTACAAGGGCATGGCGGCCACTAACTGTTAGATCATTTAATTGCACATCATTGCCGTGTTTGCGACCAATGGTGATGCTATCTTTATCAATCTCATACTCACGTATTACCGTACCGTCGAGGGTGAGTATTAATTTTGCCATTGTGATACCTTTGCTGAAGTGTATAGTTGTTAATTTGAGCTTGTCTCGATTTCCGAAGATGAATTTCCAAATTCGGTTTCGTCTCTATATTTCTCGAAATCAGCTTTATTGACAGCCTTCAGATAAGCCTCATCACCGCTAATCATTTTGGCATCCATCAGACGTTTTAATGCAGTATCGAGACGTTGCATGCCCTGCATCGCGCCACCTTGTAACACATTTTCAAGCTGATCGGTCTTGCCTTCGCGGATGATATTGGATACTGCGGCATTATTGAGCATGATCTCGAGGGCGGCGACACGCCCTTTATTATCTGCACGTTTAACAAGTTGTTGTGAGATAACCGCAACTAAGGAGGTGGAGAGCATAGTGCGGACATAGGGTTCTTCTCCCGGTGGAAACACATTGATAATACGGTCGACTGATGAGGCAGCGCCGCTGGTGTGTAGAGTGGCAATCACCAATATGCCGGTCTCTGCCGCAGTCAGTGCCAGATGGATGGTCTCTAAATCACGCATTTCGCCGATGAGTATAACGTCAGGGTCTTCTCGCAAGGCCGAGTGTAATGCCTGAGCAAATGTCCGGGCGTGTGAACCAATTTCGCGTTGGCTAATCAGGCAGTTCTTGTTTTTGTGGAGAAACTCGATTGGGTCTTCAATGGTCAGGATGTGACCCTTACGCTCGGTATTGATGAAATCGACCATCGCGGCAAGTGTGGTGGATTTGCCTGACCCGGTTGGCCCTGTTACCAGAATAAGGCCCTTGCGTTGACGCAGTATGTTCTTCAATACAGGGGGAAGGCCCAACTCCTGTAAAGACCTTATCTTGCTTGGAATGGCACGAAATACGGCGCCCATTCCACCGAGATGCTGGAAGACATTCACGCGAAAGCGCGAGAGCTGTGGAATTTCATAGGCAAAGTCTGCACCACCAATGGATTCGTATTCCCGTTTCATGCTGTCTGGCATGATCTCGTATAAAAAATCGTGGGTCTCATCTGCGGTGAGTTCGCGATATTTTACCGAATAGGCGTCACCGTATAGGCGGATACGCGGTGGATTGCCGGCTACCAGGTGCAGATCGGAACCACCTTGCTTAACTACAAGCTCCAGGAATGCATCAATGCGATTTGCCATAAAATTCGTTAGCTCACAGCCAGATTAACTTGGGGTAAAAGTTCAGGGTTAGAGACAAAGCGCTGAAACTGTTTCTTATCAGTTGCGTGAAGATAGGCATCATCAGGGTCGATCTGTTTATTCTTGATCGCATCCAACAGTGCCTGGTCCATTAGCTGCATTCCAAGATCTCGACCAGTTTGTAGGTTCGAGGGTATCTGGAAGATCTTACCTGTCAGGATTAAATTGGCGATACTGGAGGTGTTGATCATGATCTCTACAATGGCCTTACGGCTACGCCCATCCAGTGTACGAATCAAACGTTGACTGATGACACCCTGGAGATGTTGCGCCAGAAACATGGTCGCCAAAGGTTTCTGCTGAGTAGGCATCGCGTCAATAATTCGATCAAGCGTCTTTACCGCCGAGCTGGTGTGCAGAGTACCCAGTACGAGATGCCCGGTCTCAGCAGCGGTCATGGCCATGGTGATAGTCTCAGGGTCCCGTAACTCCCCCACTAGAATGACGTCAGGGTCTTCACGCAGGGCGGCACGCAGTCCCTCCGCAAAGGTTCTAACATGCGTACCCACCGCGCGCTGAATTAAAAGCGATTGCCGACTTTTGTGTACATATTCAATCGGGTCTTCCAGGGTTATGATGTTGTAACGGCGATTTGAATTGAGCCAGTCGATCATGGCCGCGAGGGTAGTGGACTTGCCTGTGCCGGTTGCCCCTGTCACCAGGATCAGTCCCTGATTGGCGTGTAACATCTTTTCAATTACCGGTGGTAGACCCAGCTCTTTCAGTGTGGGGATACGCGGAGCTATGACTCGAAAACTGGCGCCGAGCCCACCGATTTTGTGAAACAGATTGGCACGGAAACGCCCCACATCAGATGCCTCGTATGAGAAATCGAGGTCGTGTCCATCATCGAATTGTTGTTTTTGTTCATCACTCAGGATTTCATAGATCAGCTCGTTTAACTCTTCCTCGTTGAGGTCACGATATTTGATCGAGGTAAGTTCACCATGCAGGCGCACCATAGGGGGAATGCCGACGGCAAGATGAATATCCGAGCCACCTTGTTCGCGACCGAGTTTGAGGAAGGCATCTAGTTTTGGCATGTTATAACCTCTCCTCAGCGAGCAGCTTGTCAAGGTCTGCCTGTAATTCAGCGGCCTTTTGATAACGGTCATCCGGATTGCGTGCCATGGCCTTCATGATGATGTCACTGAGTCGTTGCGATATCTCCGGGTTCGCCACCTTGGCGGGTAGCGCGCGACCCTCGACGTGTTTGAATAATGTCGCCATGTGGTCTTCGCCCTTATAGGGTGGCCGACCCGTAAAGAGTTCATACATCATGATCCCGATGGCATAGATATCGGTACGTGCGTCGATGGCTCGTGCGCGAACCTGTTCCGGTGCCATATAGGTAGGAGTCCCGACCAGGATCCCACTCTTGGTCAAACGTGAGTCGGAGGAGCTGGCCGCTGCAGCCAGGCCAAAATCTACAATCTTAACCAATTCCTGGTCATCAATGAGAATATTGGCTGGCTTGAGGTCGCGATGAACCACGTTTGCGTTATGCGCGACCGTGATGCCGCGACAGATATCCCTGAAAATACGCACGGCACGTCCGGTGCCGGGCTTCTTGTTAGTCTTAATCTCAAAGGCTAGCGAGTGGCTTGAAAAGTACTCCATGGAAATGGCGCAGGACTTTCCGAATGTCAAGAAATCGTAGATTCGAATAATGTTCTCATGGGTGATTTTGCGGGCAAAGCGTAGCTCATGAATAAATCGCTGAATGACGTTCTCATCGGATGCCATTTGGGGATTCAGGAATTTCAGAATGATCTCTTCGTTGACCATGGTGTCTTCAACCAGGATGACAACACCGAAGGCACCCTGACCAATGGTACGAATCACCTTATACCGTTCAGCCAGCATGTGACCCGCAGGTAGTTTTGCTGCATCAATGACCACGGCGGAACCGGGCGTGGCCACGGGTTCGCTTGTCTGCGAGGGGGTAGTGCTACCTTGGGTATTGATCATCGAGGTAGGTTCATCGGCAATATCTTTACCTCCCACGGCACCATGCAGTTTTTGCATTACGGTAACCATGGTGGCATCGGCCTGTTTACGCAGGTCACTGTTTAGCTCGGCACGCATGCTGGCGAGGGTGGCCTCGACCTGGGCAAAGGTCTCTGCATCGGTGAGTTGCTCCAACGCAGTGATGATCTCTTTCTTTATTAAGGGGCCTGCTGACTTCAATAACGGCAGGAGTAACTTGAGAGTTTCCTTACCGCCAAATTTTGCCAGTGCCTTCACCGCAAACTGGGCCTTCTCACCATGAGTGGTTATGGCCGTAATGAGTGCGGGGATTGCGCGTTGGTCCTTGAGTTGGGCGAGGGCATCGGCGGCGCGTTCACGTACCCACCAGTCTTTATCGTTCAGGGCCTCGATCAGATACAGCGCAGCACGTTCGTCTTTTATTGAGTTGAGAATTTCAACTGCGGTGCGGCGCAGGAACTCGTCTTCTTCCTTGATGAGTGCCATCATGGCCTCGACCACTCGCGGCCCACCAATTGCACTTAATGCATCGGCCGCACGTACCTTGACCCACCAGTCCTTATCTCGCATGGCGCTGAGCAAATCCTTAATCGCTCGGGGGTCACCAATTTCATTGAGGATCTCCACCGCAGAGCGGCGAACGTATTCTGACTTGTCCTGTAATATCTCGATGAGATGTCCCACTGTGCCGGGGTCTTTACGTTTGATCAGTGTATCAATGGCGGTACTCTGAACAGTCATATCCGGGTCACGTAAGAGTTTGATTATAGGCTCGAGTGGAATCTTACGCGTGATCTGCCCCAGGCCCGCCAGTGCGGCCTGACGTACCGCCTTGTGTGGGTCTGAGAGCATGTGCACGAGTGCGCGGGCAACCAGGTCGGTATCGAATCGAGAAATGATTCGAGTGATGTGAAAACGAATGATGGGATTATCGTTATTGGCAAACTTACTGAGTTCACTTACCAGACCTTCGGAGGCGACTTCATCGAGCAGTTTGAATACAACCTGCGCGACATTTTTATCCGGGTTCTCAATGAGCGTGAGCAGATGACGTGCGTCTAACAGGGATTTTTTATTTACCAGCACATGGAGCAGGGCGTTCTTGGGTACGTCAGCGTCATCAAACAGGGAAATGAGCTTATTGGGGTCATAACGGTTACCCTGGATGAGTATCCGGACCACACCATTGACGATTCGCTTATCAGGATCGGTGAGCCCATCCATGTAGTGTTTCAGGCTTCGGTTGTCCAGCATTCCCACCAGTAGATTCTCCACGGTAGGGCTGGGCTGGGGTTCGGCCAGGGCATCGATCAGCTTCGGAACCGCACTTGGTCCGATCTGCTTTATTTTGTCGATAGCATCTTTTATCTCGGCACTGCTGGCATCCGGGTCATCCAGCAGGGTCGAAATGGCTTTGTTTGCCTTGAATCCATCCAGTAGGCTCATACAGACAACATGGCCTCTATTACTCCTCTTTGCATCCTTGAGTTCAATCCGTTTGCGTGGTTACCTGGATCACGTAACTTTTATTCACCAGACATGCCTCGTTTGAGGAGGTGAAAAGTTTAAGAAAGCGATTCTTGCCCTGATTGAGGTAGTCATAGAGTCGCGCGTGTTCGGGGGGGAGTGATTCGTTGATCCTGCCATCAATCACCGAACCGTCCATCATGTGAATAACGCACTGCATGGTTCTAACCATCTCATCGTCAGTGGGTGGCGTTTCCTCATACTCAACGCGTACGATGGCATTGCGATTATAGAAGCGGATCTCATCTGGTTTGGTGCGACGTAGGACCAGAAAGGGCTGCTCGGTGTTAAGCACATCCGCAGGTGATTCAGCCTGATCGTCCGCATCCTGGGGGCGAAGAAACAGCGTCCCAACGACCGCGCCTTCCGGGTGTACCCACAGCCGCACTGGCTGCTCATTTTTAACAATCTTGAGCGACTTTCCTGACATCCTGGCTTGCCTGTCCCTGATTCTATCGATGACTAACTAACTATATTATTAGGTATAGGGGGAAATTATATCTTCAACGCTCACACGCTGCATGCCAAATCCTATCAAGAACGACATTTTATTGGCCTGGATCAAGTTATGGATATTTTTATCAAGCCCGATATTTTAGACGATCGCCTGTATTTGGTTAAATAATGTTCAATTTCAAAGAGATAGAGACTCATCCTGAAGTTATAAAAATTTACATCTAACAAACTGATATATATGGAAAAATCAACTATACTATTCCTATGGAATTGCTCAATACACCGGCAGTCTCGACGGTCCCACGTAGCGTACCCGCCCCCCGAGGTGGACAGATGCGCAGTGAAGGCGATGGGGCGACATACACGCGACCGACACGTAGCCCCGACCCCGCGTCACTTGAACAGGCAAATACCCAAGCTCGGGAGGCCGCCGATTCAAATCAGCGACAGTCAGACTTGGCCGCGTGGATGCGAGCAGTCGGGACGGCTCGCTATACCCCTGCAGAGGCACCACCCCCAACACCTTCGCAGTCCGATGAGGTGCGTAATCGCCAGATGCGTTCTCGAGTGGAGTCTGCCTACAAGGCGCAGGCGGCCGAGGCAGACCAGGCTGCCAGTGACGAGGCCCGCATTCGAGCATCCTCACCACAATATTCCCCGCGAGACCAGGCCGCTGCCCGCGTCGATTATCTCGTGTAATGTGATAGATTCCTGAATACTTTATTCGGCGACACCCTTCGTATCCTGTATTATTCCCCGCACCCATGTGGGTGACTCTCTCAGTATCGATTTCTCTCTATGGCTCGTCGTCCCCGCAGTAAAAAAACCACAGCTAGCCAGCGGCCTCGCCGGTTAGGGGCGACACGGCGAAAGGTTGGTGAGGGACTTCGTCGTGGCTGGGGAATAATCAGGCACTGGCCATGGCTTAGGATACTTCTGGTTTCGGCAGCCGTGAGCATTCTGTATGTTGCCTATCTGGATTATCACGTCCGACACCAATTCGAAGGTAAGCGCTGGGCCCTGCCTGCGCACGTCTATGCCAGACCCCTGGAGTTATTCCCCGGTTTGGTCTTGAGTCAGACTGAGTTTCGAGAGGAGTTGCGTTTACTCGGATATCGCCTGAATTATCAACCCATAGAACCCGGCAGCTTCTCCGCACAGGGCGACCAGGTGTTTCTCACCACGCGCCCCTTTACCTTCTGGGACGGCGCAGAACCTATGCGCCATCTCAAGCTGGTCTTTCAATCGAACCGCATTAACGAGATTATTGATACTGAGACGGGTACTGTGGTCAATCTCTTGCGCATGGACCCCGTCTTTATTGGTGGTATCTACCCCCGCCATCATGAGGATCGCATCCTCATCAAGTTGGATGAGGCGCCGCCCTTACTCCTTACCGCCTTGCTCGTTATGGAGGACCGAAATTTTCCCGATCACTTTGGCGTTGACCCGAAGGCGATCGCTCGTGCCTTGCTTGCTAATCTACGAGCCGGTAGTACCGTGCAGGGCGGCAGTACGCTGACTCAACAGCTGGTGAAGAATTTCTTTCTCGATAACCGTCGTACCCTCTGGCGTAAACTGAAAGAGGCTATCATGGCGATCTTGCTGGAGGCTCATTACAGCAAAAATGAGATACTCGAGGCATATCTCAATGAGGTCTATTTGGGGCAGGATGGTTCGCGGGCTATTCATGGTTTTGGTCTGGCCAGCCGATTTTACTTCGATAAACCGATTCAACAGTTGAACACGGCCGAGGTCGCCACCTTGGTGGCGCTGGTGCGTGGCCCAACCTACTACAGTCCTCACCGCTTTCCAAAGCGCCTGTTGGATCGTCGCAACCTGGTATTGCAGACCTTGGTTGAGCAAGGATTCCTTGATGCCGCGCTGGCCAATCAGGTCAAACAGGCGGCTTTGGGAATATCACCGAATACACCCGGAATTTTGACGCATTATCCTGCCTTCGTAGACCTGGTGAGGCGGCAACTGCGTCAGGATTACCGTGAGGAGGATCTAACCTCTGAGGGCTTGAGAATTTTTACCAGCCTTGACCCCTTAGTCCAACAGCGCACCGAGACATCGCTACGACAAATATCTGAATTGGATAAACGTTATCATCAAAATGGCGCCCTTGAAGGTGCCGCTGTCGTCACCAATGTGACGACCGGTGAGGTCCAGGCCATGGTTGGCGGACGAGATATACGTTTCGCTGGGTTCAACCGTGCCCTCGATGCGGTTCGACCGGTTGGCTCCTTGTTGAAGCCATTCATCTATCTCACGGCACTGCAACAACCGGATAAATACAATTGGCTGTCACATATCGAGGATACCTCGATCTCAATCAAGGCACAGCACGGCGAGGTCTGGACACCGAAAAACTACGATCTGCAAGAGCATGGTGATGTAACCTTTATCACGGCGCTGTCGCATTCCTACAATTTAGCCGCAGTCCGTCTCGGTATGACACTTGGCTTTGAGCCAATAGAAGGGAATCTAAAGCGTTTAGGTTTTCAACGAGATATACCGTCCTATCCGTCGACACTTTTGGGTGCCGCCGAGATGAGCCCCTTCGAGGTGGCGCAGATGTACGAGACGCTGGCGTCAGGGGGTTTCCAGACCCCGTTACGGGCGATCCGCGAGGTTCTGACGGTGAATGGTAAGCCACTTCAGCGATTTCCTATTCGCGTACAGCAGACCCTGGAGGCGGAGCCGATTCAGGTCTTGAACTCAGGGCTCATGCAGGTCGTACAGCAAGGCACCGGCAGTCGCCTGATGAATATGCTACCCGCAGGATTATTGGTAGCAGGAAAAACCGGTACCACGGATGACCTACGTGATAGTTGGTTCGCGGGTTATAGTGCTGATCACGCAGCGGTAGTCTGGTTGGGACGAGACGATAATCAACCGACAGGTCTTACGGGTGCCTCGGGTGCCTTACCGGTGTGGGGTGAACTTTTTGCCGGGCTTCCGACCCAATCTTTGCAATTAGTGGGTGATGATAAGGTTGAATATCATTGGGTATTGCCGGATGGTCGCCCGAGCCATGATGGTTGTAAGGGCGCGATGCAGCTTGGTTTCTTGCACGGGACCGCCCCGGTAGGCCAAGAGGTCTGCGAGACGCGCAGTCCGTAATCATCACAATGTGCAGAAAAGGAATGCGTATGCAATTTCTTCGTTTGGTATTGCTCGGCCTGGTAATCGCCGGTCTTGTCTCGTGTGCATCGGTTTCAAACAATGGGCCTGGTTCGGAAGGGTATAGCGTCGGGGAGTCCGTGATACCTGGTACGGTCATCAAGCCCCCCGATGAGACCAGCCCCCCGGTACGTTTGTTACTGGCACAGGCACGGCAGGCCTCACAGGATGGTCAGTTGAGTAGTGCGGAATCCTATCTTGAACGCGCCCTGAGGATTGAACCACGTAATGCGGTGCTGTGGAATTACATCGCCAAGACCTATTTATATCAGGCCCGCTATTCCCAGGCGGCAGGGATGGCGAGCAAATCCAATAGCCTCGCCCCGGCGGACAAAGTGCTCCAGGCGGACAATTGGCGTATTATTGCCCAGGCCCGCGCCCAGAGTGGGGACAGTGCGGGGGCGCGTCTGGCCGAGCGTCGCGCAGCGGAATATTCTTCGCCCTAAACGTCTCAAAAATCCTTAACCGGGGACGCTAAGCTATTAAGAAAACAGCAAAAATTTTGGAATCCCCTGACAAGGATCAACTGCCGATGAACCTCTATGCCGTCGACAAGCTCATTAGCGAGGCACGCCGTTTGGCCGCTGACTACCGGCGTGCTACAGGCAAACCGTTAGGGATCAGCGGGGAGATTGCCAAGCATGATGCCTGTCGCCTGTTAGGGCTTGACCCGGTGAATGATTCGAATGGCGGATATGATGCCGTGGGCAGAGAGGGGGCTCGCAGTGGTCTGTGTTTCCAGATCAAGGGACGAGCGATCTTCGATGAACGCAAGGGTGGTCAGCGTGTCGGTCAACTGCGTCTGGAGCAGCCTTGGGATGCGGTCATCCTGATCATCATGGATGCCGAGTTCAAGCCGCGAGAGATCTATGAGGCCACGCGTGCCGAGATCGAAATCGCTTTGCACCAGGACAGCAAACGTAGCACGCGCGGCGCCATGTCGGTGGCGCGTTTTCGTAACATCAGTCAGCTGGTCTGGACCGCCGAAGAGGGTGGTATTGATGATGCGATCTGGGACAATCAGTCCAGGTGATCTAATCCAATTCTTGAAATGCAAACTCCCTCCGACATTCTGGGTGACAATGGCCCATTGGCGCAGCATGTACCAGGCTTTGCACCGCGCCAGGCGCAGCAGGCCATGGCCGAGGCAATCCTGGAGGCCATGACATACGGGACAATGCTGATTGCCGAGGCCGGTACCGGCACTGGCAAGACCTATGCCTATCTTGTCCCGGCCTTGATGTCTGGGCGTCGTGTCCTGATCTCTACCGGCACCAAAAATCTGCAAGACCAATTATTTCATCGAGATGTTCCTACTGTTCGCAAGGCCTTAAATCTCCCCGTGCAGGTTTGTTTGTTGAAGGGGCGCGCCAACTACCTGTGTAAGCACCGATTGGCTCAGGCTGAGGCCGATGTCATGCATTGGGCCCCCGCGTTTGGCGAGAAGGTCCGCACGATTCGTACCTGGGCGACGCAGACTCGGCGCGGCGACATTGCTGAACTAACAGCGATCTCAGATACAGACCCTATTTGGTATCAGGTCACGTCTACTATCGACAACTGTCTGGGGCAGGAGTGTGCCAGCTTTGATGACTGTCATCTGGTTACGGCACGCCGCGATGCCCAAGCGGCCGATATCGTCGTGGTTAATCATCATTTGTTAATGGCTGATCTGGCCCTTAAGGAAGAGGGGTTTGGTGATCTGCTCCCGAGTGCGGATTGCTATGTGATTGATGAGGCACATCAACTCCCCGAGGTGGCCTCGAATTTCTTTGGCATCGCACTGAGTAGCAACCAATTAATAGAACTGGCTCAGGATGCGGTACAGGCCTTTCACAGTGAGGCCAATGATGACCCACAGTTTGCCCTCTGCGCCGATGCACTGGAGAAGGCCGCACGAGATTGGCGGCTTGCCTTCGGTCAAGAACAACGACGTGATGCCTGGACCAAGGTTGCACGAATTCCCGCCGTGCAGGCCTCACTGCGTGAGGTCCGCGATCAGCTTGGGTGTTTAACCTCGATGTTGGGATTGTTGGCAGAGCGGGGTAAGGAGTTAGGAAATTGTGCACGCCGTGCAACCACCCTGGTGACCCGATTTGGTGTTCTGTGTGATGAGGTCCCCGCTGCCCATATCCAGTGGTATGAGACCCATCGACGCAGTGTAAGTCTGCACCTAACCCCACTGGAGATTGGCAGCTACTTCCAGCAATGCGTACAGGCGCAACCAGGGAGCTGGATATTTACCTCGGCCACCCTTGCGGTGGCAGGACACTTTGAACACTTCATGCAGCGGCTAGGCATTAGCGAGGCCGAGACGGCATGTTGGGACAGCCCGTTTGACTACGCGAATCAGGCGCTGTGTTATTTACCCGGAATAAAAACCGAACCTAATGACCCAGAGTACAACCAGAAGGTAATCGGGGTGGCGCGAGAGGTCATCG
>JAHEDA010000135.1 GCA_024641445.1 Gammaproteobacteria bacterium | reverse complement strand
TGGATTCCCGCTGGCAAGCCGCTCGATTCTAACCAAAATACGGGCTCGCCCCTTAATATCTCGAAGGCCATCAATCCATGCGGCGTAAACATCCGTTTTACGAATTTCGAGCATGAGCAAAGTGTAGCCATGCGGCTACACTTTGTCAATGTACAGGCGGAAAAGGAGATCCCAATGATGGATATCTATCCCCCCATCCCAGCCTTCTACCGGCAAGCGGCACCGAGGTCCCTGAGGGAGAAGGAGGGGAAATTCGGAATTTTGGTACTGTAAGGTTGTCATTCCTCCGTGCACCGGAGTGACAGGAATAACTCATTTTAGGCGTGTCGCTCGTACCAGCCCTTACTGCGATTCACGATCGCCACCACGGATAACATCACCGGCACCTCGATCAAGACACCTACCACCGTAGCGAGTGCGGCGCCGGATTCAAACCCGAACAGACTAATCGCCGCTGCAACAGCCAACTCGAAGAAGTTGCTCGCACCGATGAGAGCGGAAGGACCGGCGACACAGTGTGCCACTCCGAACTTGCGATTCAGCAGATAGGCCAGGCCTGAATTGAAATACACCTGGATCAGGATCGGCACGGCCAACATTAAAATCACAGAGGGTTGCGAGAGGATTTGGTCGCCCTGAAGACCAAACAGAAGCACCAGCGTGGCGAGGAGTGCGACGAGCGAGACTGGGTGCAGACGCTTGAGTAATTTATCCAGTGCGGCCATGTTGCCGCCCTTCAGTACCATGTGACGCCAGGCCTGTGCCAGCAATACCGGGATGACGATGTATAGCACCACCGACAGCGAGAGCGTGTCCCACGGTACTGTGATACTGGAGATACCGAGCAACAGACCCACGATGGGCGCAAAGGCGAAGATCATGATCAGGTCATTCAGCGCCACCTGGCTGATGGTGAAGTGAGGTTCACCGCGTGTGAGCTGGCTCCAGACAAAGACCATTGCGGTACACGGTGCGGCGGCGAGCAGGATCAGGCCAGCGATGTAACTGTCCTGCTGTGCGACCGGCAGCCAGTGCGCGAACACACCGCGAATGAATATCCAACCCAGCAGCGCCATGGAAAAAGGTTTGATGGCCCAGTTGATAAACAGGGTGACGCCGATGCCGCGCCAGTGTTGCTTAACTTCGTGCAAGGCGCTGAAGTCGATCTTCAGCAGCATGGGGATGATCATGAGCCAGATGAGCACTGCTACTGGCAGGTTGACCTTGGCCAGTTCCATTGCACCCAAGGCATGAAACGAGATGGGCAAGAAGTGACCGAGTCCGATCCCGGCGACAATGCACAGAAATACCCACAGGGTGAGGTAACGCTCAAAGAAACCCATCTCCGCAGCGGCTATTTGCTTGGCGCTGACCTCACACTGCATCGACATTGAAAGTATCCTTTTGCGCGTACTGTTCAGGTTACGCGCTGTGTTCCCTGCACAGGTTTGATTATTGTTTTATTAGGCCTCAGCGGCCGTGGGTTGCAGCTCTGCCAGTAGTGTCATAACGCGGTTGCGGATATCATCGCGTGTGGCACGGAAGACCTGCATGATTTCGTCTTCGCTGCCCGTAGCCTTGGCCGGGTCGTTCAGCGGCCAGTGGATCTTCTTGATCGTTGGTGGTAGCACCGGGCAGTGTTCATCGGCATGACCACACACGGTCACTACCACATCGGCCATATCGATCATGGCGGGCGTTACCTTGGTGGATTCCTGCTGTGAGATGTCGATGTCGGCCTCTTTCATGACGGTGATGGCGCGCGGGTTCTTGCCGTGGGCCTCGATCCCGGCGGACTGGATCTCGACCCCGGCAGGGGCGAAGTATCTGCCCCAGCCTTCGGCCATTTGGGAGCGGCAGGAATTACCGGTGCATAAAAACAAGATCTTCATAGATAACCTCTAACAACAACTAGAAAAACTTGGGGTACAAGAGGCAGCGTTGGTGTTTGTGCTAAAGACCGGTGCCGTGTCCAGAGTCTGGAAGGTCTCCCAGGCAATGTTCTGCGGGTCTTGCACCCAGTACTTGTCAGACTTAGCGTAACAGCACGTGGCCTGCTCCTGTGCAACACCTTGTATACCGGCGCTATCCAGGCGTTGACGGATATCCGCGAGTTCCGTCTCGTCCTCGGCCTGAATACCGACGTGGTCCAGACCAATGATTTGGCTGCGGGTGGAGATGGCAAAGTTGATGCGCGGGTCATCTAGTTCCCACTTGGCGTAATCGTCTTTCACGACGGTCGGGCCTTGACCAAACAGGGCTGAATAAAATTTCACGCTCTGTTGCAGGTTTTCGACACCCACATGCATATGAAAACGGCTCATCGTTGTGTCCTCTTATGATTCAGTTCATTGGGCGACTCAGGCGCAGCAGGCCGCGCCGGGTCGGTTGGGCATCTCGGCGAGGTTGAGCAGGTCGCTCTGAAAGGGTTCTTGCGTCTGTGTGCCGAGTACCGCTTGCGCCAGGATGTCATGTGCCCATGCGGGCAGTGCCTTACTAATTGAGTAATGAATCCATACCCCGGCGCGCCTGTCCGAGACCAGCCCCGCCTCGCGTAATAATGCCAGGTGGCGCGAGACCACCGGCTGGGCCAGACCCAGGGCGTGGGTTAGTTCGCACACACATAACTCGCCCTCCTGTTGCATTAGCAATAGGCAACGTAGGCGGATCTCGTGTGATAACGAGGAAAACAGGGACTCGGCGGTCAGGCTCATGGGCTAAAATATACGATAATTGATATATATGATCAAGCGTATATATTAACAAGGTAAGTAGAAGGGGAATGGATGCCTGAATGACGTGACGACTCTTTAAAGTGGGGTGTTGGCGAGAATGAGGCTGGCCAGCCCCTCGGCCGAGCCAAGGTGATGGGCGATCTCAATTTTGTACTGAGGATATTGGCGTTGCTTAATAGCGACCTGTTCTGGCACGTCAGTCACCACATGGCGACCCGCGGCCAGAAAGTAGGGATAGACGAGGACCTCCGTGGCCCCGGCATCGATGCACTGCTGAATGCCCTCGGGGATGAGCGGTTGCGCGAGTTCCAAAAAGGCGGCGCGCACATACTCAAACCGACCTCCGGCCTTGCCGGCAATGGCCGCTGCTAATTGCTGTACTTCATCGTTAGAGGTGGCCCACCTTGAGCCATGCGCCACCAGTAGTAATGCCCGCATAGGCCTAAGCTAGAGTGTTTCGTTTGCCGATACAAGACCGCAATGAATGCCTACGCGGTGGCGACAAAGATTTACCCACGTCATGAGGAAAAGTTGTGATGCGCCCCAGAGTAGTGCAGGGCGCGAACGAAAGACCATTTACTCTTCATGGCATTCACACATAGAATCGAAGCAGGCCGGGTGTCGATCTGACACTACCCCCCGATTCACCAAAAAGGCCAATAAATACTATGCAGCACGCATTATTTTCGACCCTCGGTCGTCGCTTGGGCTTTACCCTCGTCTTGATGTTGGTCCTTGGCAACGTCTGCCAGGCCGGGCCACAACCCATGATTGGAAATTGGTCCACCCTACCTGATGCAGGTTGGAGCTACAGTGGTGCAGGCCGACCCGATACCTCCAGCTTCGCCCCGACCGAAGGGGTAAACCTGACCGGTGGCCGTTTTCTGTTTCGCGCGGACTTCGCTATTACGGCACCCGGGCGTTATGTGCTCGATTTCCAGAACACCAGCATCATTGGTGACTTCCGACACTTTATCCTGGACGAGAATAATCATCTGGTAGCAAGCGCCGAAGGCGGTATTCAATCCGGGATTGCGAATCCCTTCTTCCTACGGCATGGCCGCGAAGTCAACCTCGCCGTTGGCCACTATCACCTGATCAGCGAACTGACCTCACCCTTTTATCTGGCCCAGCCCGAGCCCTATCTAGACACGCTGGCGGAATATCAGCAGAGTATCAAGTCGGGAAATGCCCTGGTGCTCGTGGGGCTCGGCGTCTTTCTGGGTCTGGGAATTTATTATGCCGCCCTGGCAATCGCTCGCCGTCGCATGGCCGAGGGGATGTACGCCCTCTTTATTCTTGGCAACGTCCTCTTCAACGGTAGTGCCCATCTGGTATTTACTGATTTATTCAGTATGCACTGGATATATCTCGTTAGTTTCCCAATCCTGTTTTCAAATGCGGCCTACGTGTGTTTTGTTATGGCCCTGCTGGAGATTCGTAAAACTACCCACCCAGCCCTGCACCAGACCGGGGTCACCGCCCTAACCCTGCTGGGCTTGTTTATCCTGGTGGCCTTGATTTTTCCACATGAATCACTGGAGATGGCGCGTTATGGCGTAGGTGTGTTTTTGTTATATGGCCTCACAGCAGGTTTAGTGCGTGCGAATCAGGGCGACATTTCGGCCCGGCTTTATTTAATCGCCATCGGTACATTCTTTGTTCTCGGGGCCATCGCCATCACGCAGATGCAGCTCTCTGGCGTCTTCGCGATCCATATCGAACACGTAGGTCTCTTTGCTGTCGCGATTGAGGTAGTGTTGTTGGCACTGGTGTTGTCGTATCAATTTGCACAACTGCATCGCGAAAAAGAACTGATTGCAGAGCGTTTGGAGCAGAGCAATCGCATCGTACATACGGATGTCCTCACCGGCCTACCCAATCGTTTTGCCCTGGATTTGGAACTGGACAGGTTGCCGCACAACGGCAGCCTGTCCTTCCTCGACCTGGACAACCTCAAGTATTACAACGACAGCTTTGGCCATGCCCGTGGCGATGAATTGCTACGACAGCTCTCGGCACAACTGGTCACACTGCTGGGGATCAAGGGGAGGATCTTCCGTGTAGGTGGAGATGAGTTTGCCATCACCTGCCCAAGTGGTGATGTGGCATGGGTCGACCGTGTACTGGCTGAATGCGTGGCCCTGCTGTCGGCAGCGGGTTTTGAGATTGTCAGCGTCAGCGTCGGGCATGCGCATATCCACGAGAGCCCCTATAAATCTGATCTGAAGCATATTGCCGATGTGCGCATGTATGAGAACAAGCAGGCACGTAAACTGCGTGGAATTTAAATAATATCAAGGGGTCCGCCCTGATAAAATCACTCAAAGGGAGTTGGCATGACGCCAGTACGACGCAGACTGATCTGGCCATTTTTACTTTTGCTCTTATTTCCGCTAGTGGCGTCCTGGTTTGCCTACCCAGTGACGCACCTCCCACCTGGCTTCGGGGTCTTTCCTCCGTTATTTGTTGCACCGCCTCCCGGCTTTAATCTTGGTGTGTTTATTATTGCGGCGATCACTGCTGCCGTGATTCTGCTGTTGTTGTTTGTCCCCCAGTGGTTTGGCTTTATACCCACGACCCCAAGGCCTCAACCAACCCCGGTTGGTCTACCCTGGTGGTTCTGGCTCGGGGCTGTCTTGCTGCTGTTTTTCTGGTGGTTGATGTGGGCGCGCGTCAGCGTGTTCGGTGATCTCGTTTATTATGCCTTCACGCCACTCTGGTGGGGCTTCATCCTCGTGCTCGACGGTATCGTTTACCACCGCAGTGCCGGATATTCACTGTTAGCCTCGCGCCCCAAGGTATTTGGCAGCAGCGTACTGGTCTCGGCGGTTGGCTGGTTCCTGTTTGAGTATTTTAATTATTTCGCCCTGGGTAACTGGTATTACCCCAACAGCTCAATGGTGGCGCTCAGTCACGGTACTGTCGTGTTACTGTTCCTCGTCGCCTATACCACGGTGTGGCCGGCAGTGTTCGAGTGGTACACCCTGCTCAACAGCCTCCCCAGGTTTGTCGCCCGTTATGGTAACGGCCCCAGGATTGCGTTACCTGGTACGCCCTTACTCGGGGTCGGTCTGGCAATGATGGTGGCGCTGGTGTTTTATCCCTATCCCTTATTTTGGGGACTATGGGTCGGTACCCTGGCGGTCATTGCGGGGAGTTTAATCCGACTCAATATCCCAACACCATTTAGCGATGTGGCTCAGGGTAACTGGAGCCCACTCATACTAATGGCGCTCTCGTCCATGTTTAATGGCTTCTTCTGGGAGATGTGGAATTTCGGCAGCACACACCCGAATCCCCTGCCCATCACGAATCCGAATTACTGGACGTACGACGTGCCCTATGTCAACGTCATGCATATTTTCTCGGAGATGCCGCTGCTGGGTTATTTCGGCTATTTACCGTTTGGGCTATTGGTGTGGGTGATGTTCATCTGGGCCGGCAAGGTATTTGGGTTTGAGACGGATCTGCTCAAGCGTTAGCGGTCTGGTATGAGTGAACTGCTTTTTGTCTACGGTACCCTGCAATCGGTCTTTACCAACCCCATGGCACGCCTGCTGCACGAACAGGCACACCTGCTTGGTCGTGCTACCGCACAAGGGGGCTTGTACGACCTCGGTGATTACCCTGGAATGATCAGGTCGGAGCTTGCGGCTGACCAGGTTGTGGGTGAGGTGTATGAAATGCCTGCTAACTCAAGCCTGCTGGAACAATTGGACCAGTACGAGGGCCTTAACGAGCACTATCCCAAACCCTGGGAGTACACACGCGAGCACATAACGATCCAGTTACGCAAAGTGCCCCTTACCGCCTGGGCCTATCTCTATCAGTGGTCACTCACCAATCGGCCACGCATCGCGCATGGTGATTATGTGCGGTGGTGTCGAGGCTAACGCTTATCTCTCACACGGACTCCTGCGGTACTGTTGGGCGTGTTGCTGCCGGGACCATTTGATCCACCAGCTTCGCCACCAGCAGGTCTCCCGTTACATTTATCGCTGTGCGACTCATATCCAGGATGCGATC
>JAHEDA010000005.1 GCA_024641445.1 Gammaproteobacteria bacterium | reverse complement strand
ACCCTAGGCCGGTACCTCCATACTTCTGTGCCGATACAGCACCACCTTGCTGATAGGCGCCAAATAGCATCGACATAAACTCTTCGCTCATACCAATACCCGTATCAGAAACCCGAATCTCATATACAGCCACATCAGCGAGTGATTTTTTACATGCCAGCGTTATAACGCCGCCCTCAGTAAACTTGCCCGCATTTGATAAGAGATTAAAAAGTATTTGCCGCACCTTTGTTTCGTCAGAGTAGATGTTGAAAACGTCATTATCAATATCAATACGTAGTTGATTTTGATTCTGCTGAACCAGAGGTTTAACCATGTTCGCAACCTCTTCAATCACGGCTTTGAGATTGAAGCTGTCGAGATATAGCACATATTTGCCCGCCTCAATTTTAGACAGATCAAGAACCCCATTTATCAACTCAAGGAGATGATTACCCGCACCACGAATCGTCTCAATATCACCGACAAGCTCGTTGTCACCTAGTGTTGCGGCACGATCATGTGCCAACAGACTAAAACCAAGAATGGCGCTTAGGGGGGTTCGTAATTCATGTGACATGCTGGCAAAAAATTGGCTCTTGGCCATATTTGCTTCGATTGCCTGATCCCGTGCCTGCTTCAACCTATCATTAATCTCCCAAATCTGTCGTTCATTTTTTATGCGCTCGGAAATATCCCGAATAAACATCAGGACCCCACCATCCTCCTCGTGCTCCTTTACACTGGTAGCAGACAAGCTCAAAGCATAGAGATTATCGTCTGATACCTTAATGATTTCTTGCTGATTCCAGCCAGATTGAGCACAAAGAGTCGAAAATTCCAGGACAGTCTCCTCAGCTGAATTCACGACAAACGGCTGAATCATACTCCTTGCCGGGTTATTCATCTGTTCAACCCGACTATTCTGCAGGACTACAACACCTTCTGGCGCATTGAGAAACAGCTCTCGCGCCACTGAGGGCACATCAATAGTGAACAAGCGATATTTTAGAATTGCGTAAAACAAGAATAATTGCATAATTATTCCGGCAATATGAGTTTGCTGGGGAAACTCAATTCCCGTGAAAAATGGAATGAACAGATTAAATATCCACGCAAATGCTAATGCAGTGACGCTGCCATAAATAATAATTCTTATACGCGCCCGCTCATACATCGCAGTTACACCGCGATAATGACTCACCACCAGATACACACCAAAACTACAGGGCAAAATTGCGGACAATACTGCACCGGGAAAATATAAAGGACCGGGCACCATAGTTCCGCCCCACGGGGCAATTCGTACATCCTGAACCACCCAAGGAGTCATAACACCACATAATGCCAGCAGTAGTCCCAATGCAAGGGTATATCGAAATACAAGATCATGTTTACGGCCTATGTATCGATATAAAACATTGAGGATAACCGCACCTGATTGCGTATATACCATCGACTGGATGCGCACGATAATATACAGGTTGTCACGGTCCTCCAATGACCATAGGAGCGCATCGGTCACCGCCCAGGCAAGTAACATAAGAGACAAATAGGTAAAGGCACGATTCAGTGGGTTTTGCCAATTAAAACCAACCACAAACGAAGCCATGGCCAGATTTACGAAAACGGCTGTCAGGGGCAGTAAAACGAAAATATTCATACTCGGTTACGTCTATACTCAAACGCGGGAAGCCCAATATGTATCGGTTTCCAAAACATAAAGTTTATATATAAAACATATGTGATCGGATTGTATTTGTCCCTCATGGTCGCAATTCTGCGTAGGGTTTAAAGTAGGCTCTCAGGAGGACTTTACTATAATCAACCAACCAACTGGCTCACCTTGTACTAGAGCACCTTGTGCAGATCAGGATTCGCCGAGTTCATAGGTTTCCCACCCAGGTATTCCGCCAGGATCGCTCGCATCATTCGTTTGGCCTCACGACGCGCATCAACATCGAGAGCTGTATTATTATGCAATCCCAGCAAAGTCCTACCAGAGATGGTAATTGCTTCATGATTAGGCTGGCTTTCCAATTTCTGCACAGGCCCCCGTTCCAACACATATTGGTAGTGGTTTAATGGTTCAATCGGAGTCCCACTTTCCACTTCATGATCCAGAATTAATCCATATCCTATTGCCTGAAGCAATTTGCACTCAAAATGACGCAGACAGACTTCTTCGTCATTTTCAGTGGCGAGTGATGCGACAGTAAGCTCGTATAGTTCAAATATCTCGGCATGTGGGTCATATCGCGGCAAGAGACGCATTAGCAATTCATTGATATAGAAACCACTCAGGAGGCGCTTCCCGGGGAGGGTAATGGGTTTGCCGGCGGGCTCGGCCTGCGACAGGGTGACCAGTTCACCCCGACCACTCCAGCTTAGAAAGAGCGGTATGAACGGTTGCAGGACGCCGTGGAATTTGGATTTTTCGCGTTTGACGCCGCGGGCAACGATGCCGACGCGGCCGTAGTCGTGGGTAAGGACTTCGAGCAACAGGCTGCTATCACGGTAATCGTATTGGTGCAGGATGTAGCCTGCCTGCAGTTGGATGCGGTGATCAGAACTCATCCCGGTAGCCGAGGCTTTGCAGGGCGCGCTCGTCGTCGGACCAACCGCTCTTTACCTTGACCCAGAGTTCGAGAAAGACCTTGTGATCGAACATCTTCTCCATGTCTGTCCTTGCATCGGTACCGACGTCTTTGAGTAGACGCCCCCCCTTACCTATGACAATGGCCTTTTGGTTATCGCGTTCAACCCAGATTACGGCATGGATGCGATACAGGTTTCCTTCTTCTTTGAATTGCTCGATCTCGACTGTAAGATCATAGGGTAATTCCTGCCCGAGCCGCCGCATAAGTTTTTCACGGATGATCTCACTGGCAAGAAAACGAGAGCTACGGTCGGTAAGCTGATCTTCCGGAAAAAATGCCTCACTCTCCGGCAATAGATTTTTAATCGCCGATTCCAGTTCATCCAGATAGGACTGCTTGATGGCTGAAATCGGTACGACGGAAGCGAAGCTCAACTTTGCACCGATTTCCTGTAAAAATGGTAGCAATCGTTCTTTATCTTTAATCTTATCAATCTTATTAACGGCAAGAATTGTTGGCACTTTCGCCTCGCGTAGTTTCTCCAGGACCAAATCATCTTCATCAGTCCACTGCAAGGCCTCCACCACGAAGACGGCCACATTGACGTCCGGCAGAATCCGGGTTGCACTTCGATTCATGTAGCGATTCATGGCCCGCTTACTTGATTTGTGTACGCCTGGAGTATCTATGAATACAAACTGTGCATCCTCAACAGTTTTGATCCCAAGAATGGTATGGCGTGTGGTCTGTGGTTTGTCTGAGGTAATGCTCAATTTCTGACCCAGGAGATAGTTGAGTAGAGTCGATTTACCCACATTGGGTCGCCCCACCAAGGCGACATAGCCACAACGATAACTGGATGTTACATCATTCATATCCCAAGCCTTTTCAATACTTCCTCTGCCGCGGCCTGCTCGGCTTTACGACGACTGCGACCCTCGCCTAGCGTAGCAGTTTCCAGCCCACTGACGACGCATGCCACTTGGAATGTTTGATCATGTTCCTGCCCTTCAGTACTGACAACCTGATACTCTGGCAGAACAAAACCGCGCTGCTGCTGGTACTCTTGCAAACGTGTCTTGGGGTCTTTCATCATCTGTTCCGGATTGCATCGGTGCAGACGCACAGAGAACTGTTGCATCACAAAATGTCGCGCCGCCTCAAAACCACCATCGAGATAAATCGCCCCAATCAGTGCCTCATAGACATCTGCCAGGATAGATTCACGCCGAAAACCACCACTTTTGAGTTCACCGCTGCCAAGGGCAAGATAATCACCCATAGTCAGTTCGCGTGAAAGCTCCGCCAATGTTTCACCCTTGACCAGACTTGCACGCATGCGGCTAAGCTCACCTTCCTGCGCATTTGGAAATCGACTAAACAATTCTGTGGAGATAATTAGATTCAGTACGGAGTCACCCAAAAACTCCAGCCGTTCGTTGTGACGACTGGAGGCACTACGATGTGTAAGAGCCTGCTGAAGGAGTTCTGTGTGGGTAAACTGGTAGCCAATCGCACGGACCAGCTTTTCATAGTCAGACATTAGTGTGTGGCAATTTTTTCGACTTTCTTGAAATGTGCCACTAGGTCGAGATTACCAACCAGGCCTTTACGCACTTCATATTCAATCTCGATCTGGAGCCCCTCAGGAGAATTGCTAATATAAATATCCTCTCGATTGATGTTCGTGATCGTCTCGATACGAAATTGTTTCATAATTCGCTCTACGATGTCAGGGTAGCTACCGCCACGCACAACCGGGTCCTGTTGCAATGAAGACAGTACAGAATCGATTTTGAGGCTGTCAATGTATACAGGTAATAATTTGAGCCCCACGGTGATAAAAAATCCGCCAAGGGCAAAGGTAAGTAACCAGCCAAAGGTGGTCATTCCGCGTTGTCTGAACATCATCATCACCATGCCTCCATTCCCATTTCGAATTAGTTAAAGGTACCAACACGACTTAGCTTGGGCCAGTCCCCCCACTGCCAATTCATCCATACAAATATAGCCTTCCCTACCAGATTTTCCTCTGGCATAAAGCCCCAATAACGGCTGTCCTTACTGTTGTCGCGATTATCTCCCATGACAAAATACTTCCCAGCCGGGACGGTCACCGCGAAATCAATACTCGGCGCCCCTTGATAAGTCAGTATCGAGTGTTTAACACCAGCCAAGTCTTCGTTGAAGCGATCAAACTGCAAATTCTCTGGCGTGGGATATTGCCCTTCGGGCAATACTGAACTCGGTCTGCCATTCACATAGACAATTTTATTCTGATAAGAAATCTCATCACCAGGTACTCCTACTACGCGTTTGATATAATCAATCGAAGGGTTCTCAGGATACCGAAACACGATCACATCGCCACGATGCGGACTACTGATACTGATAAATTTGGTGTTCCAAACGGGCAAACGCAGGCCGTAAGTAAATTTATTTACGAGAATAAAATCACCGATCTCCAGAGTTGGCAGCATGGATCCCGACGGTATACGAAACGGTTCGGCTACAAAGCTACGCAACACAAGCACAATGAGCACGACGGGAAACAGAAAGCGCGAATATTCTACGATCAGAGGGTCCCTCCGACCGCTGGTATCCATGGCACTGCCATCGCGATGTCGATTTTGTGAGCGCCTGCGAGAAAACAACCACTTGTCCGCCGCCCAAACAATACCTGTAATGACGGTCAGATTGAGCAATATCAGTGAAAAGTCGATATTCATTTTTCCTTCCCTACGTTGAGGACGGCGAGGAAGGCATCCTGCGGGATCTCTACCTTACCAACCTGTTTCATGCGCTTCTTGCCTTCCTTCTGTTTTTCCAACAATTTTTTCTTACGTGTCGCATCACCACCATAGCATTTTGCTGTGACATTCTTGCGTAATGCCTTAACGTCGGATCGAGCGACGATCTTTGCGCCTACTGCGGCCTGGATTGCAACATCAAACATCTGTCGCGGTATCAACTCGCGCATACGCTCGACCAGATCACGACCGCGGAAAAGTACCTGGTCCGCATGTACGATAAGAGACAGCGCATCGACGTCTTCACCATTGATCAGCACATCGAGCTTCACGAGCTTGGCAGCCTGGAAGCGTTTAAACTCATAATCGAGTGAGGCATAGCCGCGACTGACAGATTTCAGTCGATCAAAGAAGTCCAACACCACCTCGTTAAGGGGCAACTCATAAGTCAGAATGACCTGGTGCCCCAGATATTGCATATTCTTCTGTACGCCACGCTTCTCATTGCACAGGGTGATCACGTTACCAACATATTCCTGCGGCAGGAGGATATTTGCAGAGATCATTGGTTCACGAATCTCTTTTATATGGTTGATATCCGGCAGATCCGCCGGATTCTCTATCCTGAGGATTTCACCCTTCATCGTCTCAACTTCATAGACTACCGTTGGCGCCGTGGTGATAAGACTTAGATCGTATTCGCGCTCAAGTCGTTCCTGAATAATCTCCATGTGCAGCATGCCAAGAAAGCCACAACGGAAACCAAAACCCAGGGCCTGCGAGGTCTCGGGCTCATAGAACAGTGCTGCATCATTCAAGCGTAACTTGGCCAGGGCCTCGCGCAGGTCTTCGTAATTCTCACTGCTGATCGGAAAGAGGCCGGCAAACACTCGTGGTTGCACCGGCTTAAAGCCAGGCAGGGGTTTATCAGCGGGGTTATCGGCCTGAGTAATGGTGTCACCCACAGGGGCACCATCGATCTCTTTAATACCCGCAATGACAAAACCCACCTCACCCGCAGCGAGGGCCGGGAGATTGAGCGGTTTGGGGGTAAACACGCCGACCTTATCGACCTGATGGTCACGCTGAGTCGACATCATGGTGATCTTTTGTTTAGGCTTGATGGTGCCCTGCATGACACGCACCAGTGATACAACACCCAGATAGTTATCAAACCAGGAGTCGATGATTAGTGCCTGCAAAGGTGCGCTGACATCCCCCTTGGGCGACGGGATCTTTGCCACGATATCTTCTAATAACTCATCCATTCCCAAACCTGTCTTGGCGCTGACACGTTTAGCATCCTTGGCCTCGACCCCGATGATCTCCTCAATCTCAACGATAACGCGATCAGGGTCCGATGCAGGCAGGTCTATCTTGTTTAGAACAGGTAACACCTCGAGCCCTTGCTCGATGGCGGTATAGCAGTTCGCTACGCTTTGGGCCTCAACCCCCTGAGAGGCATCGACGACCAGGAGCGCACCCTCGCAGGCCGCGAGTGAACGCGACACCTCATAGGAGAAGTCCACGTGACCGGGGGTGTCGATAAAATTCAGTTGATAGGTGCGCCCATCTTTGGCGAGGTAATGGAGGGTTACACTCTGGGCCTTGATCGTGATACCACGTTCCCGCTCGATATCCATAGAGTCGAGAACTTGCGCCTCCATCTCCCGCTCGGTGAGTCCACCACAGAGTTGGATCAGGCGATCGGCCAGGGTCGATTTGCCATGGTCGATATGGGCGATAATGGAAAAATTACGGATATGCGACAGGTCGCTCACTACGTTATTACCCTACCCTTGGAACCAATAAAAAAGGCGCTAGCGCGCCTTCGCTTACTCGCTATGTGGTACACGTCCACCGGCGGATTGTAGCGGATTTCAGATCCCATCGAAATAGCGATGCAGGGCAACCGGGTCCAGGTAATAGCGGCAGATTTCCCCCACTTCACCCAGCAAGACCGGGACCTTGTCGTGGTATGCCTGGAATAGAGCAGGCTCACTATCCACGTCCCGTAACTGAAGCTCAAACCCCTGCTCCTGCTGCAGCTGGCGCAACTGCGCCAGCATATCCTCGCAAAGATGACAACCGTGACGGGTAACGACCGTCAGGGCTGGCTTCACTTCTTCTCCGGGATCCTGATTGCCAGGAAGGCTGGCCCACCACGCCGCTGAACCAATATCGGGATAGACTTCTCGGTTGGCAGGCTCTTTATCAGTTCATGAAACTGTTTCGCATTACGGATATCCTGGTTCTCAATTCTCAGGATGACATCACCCCGACGAATCCCGGCACTAAAGGCCGGCCCCTTAACAACATTGGATACCAGCACACCATTTTCAGCAAGTTCAAGCTGACGCCTCTGCTCAGGGGTCAAGTCTTCCACCGATAAACCCAGGCGATTGGTGCTGGTTTCTTTTGGTTTGCCATCAAGCTTGGCGATTTCCTCGTCGTTGGGGAGCTCGGAGACCTTGATCGACAGGGTCTTCTCCTTACCCTCACGAATAAGTTTCATATCGACCTGTTTACCGATGGGGGTTGAGCCCACAACCAAAGGTAGATCGGATGAGCGATAGATCGTCTTGCCATCAAACTCTGTGATGACGTCGCCAACCTTGATCCCGGCACTCTCGGCCGGACTCTTGGGCAACAACTTCAATACAGCGGCACCGTGCGGCTGCTTCATCCCAAATGACTCAGCCAGCTCACGATTCACATCCTGAATCAAAATACCCAACCATCCACGCCTGACGTGTCCACTGCCCTTTATTTGTTTGATGACATCCATCGCTACATCAATAGGTATGGCAAATGACAAGCCCATAAAACCGCCGGAACGGGTGTATATCTGTGAATTGATACCAACCACCTCACCGGCTAGGTTGAATAATGGGCCACCAGAGTTACCCGGGTTTATGGCCACGTCAGTCTGGATAAAGGGAACATAGTTTTCACTTGGGAGATTCCGGCCAATCGCACTTACAATACCTGCCGACACGGAGTGGTCGAAACCAAAGGGCGAGCCAATCGCCATCACCCATTCTCCGACCTTTAGATCCTTTGATTTACCTGTTTTGAGTGTAGGAAGACCCGAGGCATCAATCTTGAGCAGAGCAACATCGCTGCGTGCATCACTACCAATAACCTTCGCGGGAAGCTGGCGTCGGTCGCTCAGCGTCACCACGATCTCTTCGGCATCACGCACAACGTGATGATTGGTTACAATGTAACCGTCTGAGTCAATAATGAAGCCTGAACCCAGGGATTGGCGATCGAAGGGTTCTGGGCCGCCCTCACCGGGCTCACCGAAAAAATGTTTAAACAAATCTCCCCAAGGCGAATCCTCTGGCAGGTCGGGGATATTGAGATTTGGTGGCACACCATTTCCAGGAGAATTATCCCGACTGACCTTTTGCGTGGTACTGATATTGACTACTGCGGGGCTATTACGTTCTACCAGAACGGTAAAATCCGGTAATTGGCTGGCTGACGCCGTGGCTGCCAGCATCACCAGGGAAATCCCGAATAGAATCGACCAACTGTTGAACCACGACCGAAGGCATTTCATTCTTTAACCACCTGATTTTTTGTTAAATACATATTATTAGACGCATATACTTAATCTGCACGACGAAGAATTACAGCTTGCATAGTGGTATATCTATTGGCAAAGACGCGGAGATAGTAACGCACCAACAGCATACCAAATACCAAACCAGTGATACCTGCACCAATACTCCAGAGTTCGGACTGTTCACTCTCGTTCCCGAGCATCGATGACCCAATAACAGCAAAGAGCAACATTAGAATAATCGGAAATAAATAGACTAATAAGGCAGCCTTCAACAGAGCCTGCTCTGCCATACCAAGAATAACTCTATCCCCAGGCTCCGCAGCCGCCTGATTTAATCCCCTTATTTGTACCATACGCTGCCCAAACCATCGGTCGAGCATAGATACACCACAACCTTCACTCTGACTACAGGAGCCACACGCACTCTGCCTGGCCTTTTCTACCCAGGCAAATTCACCCTCGGTCTTAATAACGACAGCGACTTCTTCGATCATTGCGGCCTCACCTGTGTAATCGAATCACCAATACGCTTAACAGTCACCTGGGGCACCTCGCCCACGGCAGTTATATAATAGTGGTCAAGGCGGTGGCCATAGGCATTTACCGCCCCCATTCTGGTCGAACCAATCAGATTACTTTCGTCAGTTTGATCGGTCCCATCTTCAATAAATACGGAGACCGAGGCGATTCCGTCAGAGTAGACCAGATGCTCAAGCGGAACCTTGCCCCGATGACGTCGCTGCCCTCGCACTATATCTGCGGTAAATGCCGTTGGTAAGTCTGTTGCCTTCCATAGTTCCAGTCCCTGCATGTCGTCATCTTGCGAGGCATCAGCCTGATGCACGACGAATCCTTCGCTAGGTGTTGTGGCCTTGAGCCATTCATCCGGTATGGATTGTGGATAGTTTATCTGCGTGAACATAAACTGCTCCACAAGCTTGCCATTTTCGCTAATGGTGTGACGCTTGAGCAATAGCCCAGTGTGGTTATCGATCCAGAGCTGATAGCCATAACGGTAGTTATCCTTGGGTGAGATAACCAGTTGCTGCACAGTCTGGCCGGCGACGGTATCTTGTGAGCCCAGCTTAAAGTCGTAGACCTTTTCGATTGAAGATATATCGGTAGGGAAACTTGGAGGAAATTGAGATTCGTGATGAGCGGTTTCGACCATCACCGATTTCTTGTCAGGCAGAATACAGGTAACCTTATCATTATCGCGGATCACCTCACGCCCTATCTTATCGAGCGAGATAAGACGCTCGCGCTCGCCTGCAGCACCCGCAGCATGTACGATCTGCATGACACTCAGTTGATCAGCCTGGCTGTAAACAAAATGCCCCTCATAATTCAGTGTGTGTGAGGCGTGCTGCATCTTCTCAAGCCAGGATTGAATATCCGACAGGTCACTTGCATAGGCCAGTACAGGAAACAAACACGATGCAGCAAAAGCAAGACGTTGACGATGTCGCATCATTATTTTGACTGCTGTGTCGAGGTCTGACTAACAAGACGCATATAGGGCATCATGCCCTGCATCCTGCTGGAGGTTGAATACTCATTATGCGTAACCAGATAGGCGCTTAGCTTGTTTTGCACATCGCTATTCTCGGCAACCGTCATATTACTCAGGTTTTCCGGAGAGGCCTTCGCTATTGCCACCATTTCACCACCACCCTGTCGAGAAATGCTGTACTGTTGTACAGTAAACACCGACACCCCTGCGACGGTGGCGGCAAGTGCATATCCCATCGCCTGACGGCCAAGGGTACGAGTAACATCAACAATTGAACGCCTGCGTGGAGAAAGAATTGTAGGTTCGCTTGCTAATTTCTCACTAATCGACGCGGCAATATCCAGCGATACATTCCCTCGATAGTGATTCGTCATAACGTCACGAATCAGATGATATCGACTCCAGCGTGCACGCAATGTGTCATCCGTTCGTAACCTGTTGAGCAACTCACTATTGGTCCTCTCCTCGCCATCGACATAGGCCGAAAATTTTTCATCGAATTGTTCAGTCATTGCCAGCTACCTCTTGCAACGTTAACCCAACAGGGGACGCAGTTTTAAATCAATGGCCTCACGCGCCCGAAAGATACGTGAACGGACCGTACCAATAGGACAGGACATTGCCTCGGCGATCTCTTCATAACTCATACCTTCCAGTTCTCGCAAAGTTATCGCCGTACGCAGATCGTCGGGTAACCCTTCAATCGTATCGGTGATTACTTTTTCGACTTCATCCTTCATCAAAATGTTTTCAGGAGAATCATTATCCTGTAGCGCAAGATCACCCGTAATCTGCTCGATCCCCTCGGCATCTACATCCTCATGTATCGGCCGTCGGTTTTGTGACATCAGAAAATTCTTGGCTGTGTTGATTGCAATCCGATAAAGCCAAGTATAGAAGGCGCTATCGCCGCGAAAATTTGCCATGGCCCGATAGGCCTTAATAAAGGTTTCCTGGGCAAGGTCCATTACCTCGTCATTGTCACGCACATAACGAGCAAGTACCTTCATAACCCGATGCTGATACTTCCGCACCAGCAGATCAAAAGCTGATTTGTCACCGTGCTGGACTCGCTCGACGAGTTCCTGATCCAGGACCTGTTCACTCATTACAAAATACGGTCCCGGCCTGATCAAATAATAAGTTGCTCAATTTCCAGTCTTTATGACAAGCTTGTCGACTAAGAGTTCGGCGCTGTAGGGCATGGTTTTTCATGTGGCTATTATGTATGTCCTGACATATGACCTGCTTACCAATTGAATATTAAAGAAATTTTACTTTTTATACAATGCAATCATTAAGGCTTGTACTCAGTAACTTAATCATATTCTAAACCCATAAAGACAAGACCCCATCCCCTGATGCAGGAAACAACCGACGTACTCGTAATTGGTGGTGGTGCCGCAGGGCTCAGCCTTGCCTTGCGTGTCGCCGACAATCTTAAGGTTGCACTGATCAGCAAAGGCCCTCTGCGCGAGGGTAATACCCGCTACGCCCAGGGTGGTATCGCCGCCGTCCTGGATAAAGAGGACAGCATTGAAGACCACATCCAGGATACCCTAACGGCGGGTGCCGGGCTCTGTGACAGCAACGCCGTCCGCTTTACCGTAAAACATGGCAAGGAAAATATAGACTGGCTCATCCGTCAAGGTGTCCCTTTTGACAGGAGTGATGACGGCTCAAGCTACCACCTGACCCGAGAGGGCGGACACTCCCATCGTCGCATCGTCCACGCCGCCGATGCCACCGGCCAGGCAGTACAGACAACGCTCGAGGCACGGGTCCGCAATCACCCGAACATCACGGTCTACGAAGATCACATTGCCGTGGACCTCATTACCGGCAGGAAGCTTGGCCATACCAGCAACCGTTGCCTTGGGGCCTATATCCTTGACCGCACTTCGACCCGAGTGAAGGTATTTCGTTCCCGCTATGTCGTCCTGGCTACCGGGGGCGCCAGCAAGGTCTATCTCTATACCACCAATCCCGACACCGCCACGGGTGATGGCATAGCCATGGCCTGGCGTGCGGGTTGTCGGGTCGCGAATCTGGAATTCAATCAGTTTCATCCCACCTGCCTTTATCACCCAAAGGCCAAATCCTTTCTCATTACCGAGGCAATTCGTGGCGAAGGCGGGAGGTTATTGTTGCCCGATGGGCGACGATTTATGCAGGATTTTGATGCCCGCGAGGAACTTGCCCCACGAGATATCGTTGCCAGGGCCATCGACCATGAGATGAAGCGCCTGGGCACCGATTATGTACTGTTGGATATCAGTCATCGGCCCAAAGACTTTATCCTGAAACACTTCCCCACCATCTATCAGCGCTGCAAGGAATTTGGTTACGACATCACTCAGGAACCCATCCCGGTCGTACCCGCCGCCCACTACACCTGTGGTGGAGTCGTAACCGATCTGCACGGCGCCACGGATGTCAGTGGGCTTTATGCCATCGGTGAAGTGGCCTTTACGGGCCTGCACGGTGCCAATCGCATGGCCAGCAACTCCCTGCTTGAGTGCCTGGTTTTTGCCGAGGCCGCCTGCAAGGACATACTGCAACAGTCCTCCCCCGACACGTTTGAAATCAATATCCCGGAATGGGATGAGAGTCGTGTAACGGACTCTGATGAGGAGGTTGTGGTCACACACAACTGGCACGAACTGCGGCGTTTTATGTGGGACTACGTTGGGATTGTACGGACCAACAAGCGTCTACAACGGGCCAAGCGCCGGGTCGATCTGTTGCTAGGTGAGATTGAGGAATACTATGGCAACTTCCGTGTTACGAATGATTTGCTGGAATTGCGCAATCTGACCGTGGTTGCGGATCTGATTATTCAATCGGCGATGCAACGCAAGGAGAGTCGAGGACTGCACTTCACTCTCGACTATCCAACTACAGATAACCTTAATCCCAGCCACAATACGGTCCTGGTACCACCCAATTTCGCAGGCTAACCCCATCTTGCATCGATGACTTACCGCAGGGCAACATACAATCGCCGTAAGGCCTGTCGTTGATGCTCCCACGGCAGTATCATCAGCGTGTGCCGATACCCTGAAGGTAATCTAAAGCGTAGTACCGCTAGCCAGGGCAAGATGACACTCGTCGATAGCAACTGACCAGACGCCACGCTGTCATGTATGTCGCGTAGCTGCCAGTGATCCGGCGCATGCCAAACCACCTCGACGACACTATCTCGACCTCTTCGCCACTGCCGCCATAGATTCAAACCGAGTATCACTATCATTACAGTACGAAGATCGTATGCGATCATCATCGGAGAGAGTAACGTTAAGGCAGCCAAACCATGTAACAAGGTAGATAGCACGAAAACATGACGAGGTGGTATAGGTCTAAAACGCTGCGTTATCCCGAATCCGACGCGCAACATCGGCGATATCCTTATCAAAGGGGACCGTGCGTCCCATCAAATAGTCGAGTAATAATTGATCAGGGGTCTTCAGCAGCTCTTCAAATGTCTGCCGCTGTCGTTCACTAAGATCACCATAGCATCGATCTACAAATCCCTGCAGCATCAGGTCAAGCTCCAGCATCCCACGTCGACACTGCCAGGCCAAGCGCTGCTGATCTTTGTTGCTCATCCTCGTTAATGACCAGATTAGACCATTTCTTTTAGCATCATCTTCTTGATGCCATGGATGGCCTTGGAGGGGTTCAGTCCCTTGGGACAGACGTTGACGCAATTCATGATGGTATGACAGCGAAACATACGATAAGGACCATCCAGGTCCTCAAGTCGTTCTGCCGTTGCCTGATCCCGACTATCGGCAAGAAAACGATAGGCCTGCAACAACGCTGCAGGGCCACGAAACTTATCCGGGTTCCACCAGAAAGATGGGCAGGATGTCGTACAGCAACCGCATAAGATACATTCATAGAGACCATCCAGCCGATCCCGTTCCTGTGGAGTCTGTAGATACTCTGTCTCCGGCTCGGGGTCGTGCACGATCAAATACGGCTTTACGGCACGATAGTGATGATAAAACTGGCTCATATCCACCACGAGGTCGCGGATTACCGGCATCCCCGGCAACGGTCGCACCTCGACCGGCTCACTCAACTCTGCCAGTGGAGTAATACAGGCGAGGCCATTTCGACCATTAATATTTAAAGCATCGGAACCACACACTCCTTCACCGCAGGAATGACGAAAGCTAAAACTTTCATCAATAGACTTTATCCGCAGCAAGGCGTCTCGCAACATCATTCCACGCTCAACATTCTCCAACACGTACTCCTGCATCTGTGGACTGGAGTCGGTTTCCGGGTTGAAGCGATAAATACTAAAACGCATGGTCTGTTTGTGTATTGGCATGCCGAGTCCTCAGTACACTCTAACCTTGGGCGGAAAACTCTCAACAGTGAGCGGTTTCATGCGCACCGGTTTGTAATCCAGACGGCGGTTTTCTTTAAAGAACAACGAGTGTTTCAACCAGTGTTGATCATCCCGCGCAGGAAAATCGATTCGAGAATGCGCCCCCCGACTCTCCTGGCGTGCCAGGGCAGACGCAACCGTCGCGATGGCAACATCCATAAGATTTTCCAACTCCAGCGCCTCGATCCGCGCCGTATTGAATATCTTGCTGTGGTCCTGTAAACGGACATGTTGCAAGCGCTGTTCGATCTCCAATACCTTACCCAGACCTTCGCGTAACACCTCTTCGGTTCGAAAGACGCCGCAGTATTTTTCCATTGTCGCCTGCAACGCATCTCGAAGACCACTAATGGTCTCACCCTTGCCCTGTTGATCCCACCGGGCCAAATGCGCCAAGGCACGTTCCAGACTCTCGGAATTCATCGGGCGGTGATAACGGTTTTCCTTGAGGAAGTCGATAATGTGATTTCCTGCGGCGCGCCCGAACACCACAATATCCAATAGCGAATTTCCGCCAAGTCGATTGGCGCCGTGCACCGAAACACAGGCGCACTCGCCTGCGGCATATAACCCTGGCATTGCCTCTTCGCCATTATCCACCGGCACCACTACCTGGCCGAAGCGATTGGTAGGGATGCCGCCCATGGTGTAGTGAGCTGTCGGATAGATCGGGATAGGTTCTTCAGCGGGATCAATATGCAAAAAGGTTCGGACCATTTCTGAGATGGCTGGCAGGCGTTGATCCAGCACCTCCCGTCCCAAATGACTCACTTTCAGATAGACATAATCTTTGTTGGGGCCACAACCACGCCCCTCCCGCACCTCGGTGGAGATTGCCCGGCTTACCACGTCACGACTGGCCAGGTCCTTGGCATTTGGGGCGTAACGTTCCATGAAACGTTCACCTTCACAATTGACGAGATAACCACCCTCACCGCGAGCACCCTCGGTGATGAGCATCCCCCTGCCGGCAATACCCGTCGGATGAAACTGAAAAAATTCCATATCCTGCAAAGGGACGCCTGCACGTAGCGCCATCGCCATGCCATCACCGGTATTGATCCGAGCGTTGGTATTGGTACGAAATATCTGCCCGGCTCCACCGGTGGCAAGTAGAGTCGTCTTGGCCTCGATCAAGAGTGGCTCACCCGTCTCGATCTCCAGCACCAGGGCCCCGATGATGTACCCCTCATCATCCTTAATCAGATCGATCGCAAAGTATTCATCGAAGAAGGAGGTCTTGGCATGGATATTCTGTTGATAGAGCGTGTGCAATATGGCATGCCCGGTGCGATCTGCCGCGGCACAGGTACGCGCCGCCTGGGCACCACCAAAATTCTGACTCTGACCACCGAATGGGCGCTGATAAATCTTGCCGTTATCCAGTCGTGTAAAGGGCACCCCGGCGTGTTCCAGCTCAATTACAAGATGTGAGGCGGCACGACACATGTATTCAATCGCATCCTGATCACCAAGATAATCACTCCCCTTGACCGTGTCATACATGTGCCAATGCCAGTTATCGGGTAACACATTGGCCAGGGCGGCATTCATGCCGCCTTGTGCGGCAACGGTATGAGAACGTGTGGGAAACACTTTGGATACAACGGCAACATTGGCATCTGCCTCAGCCAGCTGAAGGGCGGCACGTAGTCCCGCTCCACCGGCACCAATAACCAGGGCATCAAATTTTCGTCTGGGTAGATTCATAGCGCCACGACCGTTACAAGAACCATAAAGGCCCATATACCTAACGCAATAAGCGACAGGGTTACCACCATCAGCGTAATCATGCGCAGGGTAAACTGGGAAATGTAATCAATCACGACATCGCGCAGGCCAACCCAGGCGTGATAGATCAATCCAAGAAAGAAAAAGACCGTCGCGATATTAACCACGGGCATCGACATAAATTGACGCCAACTCGCATAATCTGCAAATGGGTGCAAGACAAACAGCAACAACATTGAGACAAAAAACAGGGCAACATAAACCGCGGTCAAGCGCTGCATCAACCAGGCCCGCATGCCATGCGCACGCCAGCCACTCATAGGACGACACCTCTAAACAGAACAAGCAAAAAGACCGTCCCGGCAATCGCGCTCACCCACCATGCACTCAGGCGCGCCGCTGCAAGGCCTTGACCAATGCCGATGTCCATCAGAAGAAAACGTATGCCCGTGAGCAGGTGATGCGTAATCGCCCACACCCACAGCGGCATGACCATGCGCATCCAGGCTGAATTGATCCAGATTTCCAATCGAGCCAAGTCTTCTGCGCTACGCAAGGACAGCGCCAGCCCGTAAATAATGAATGGGATGGCCACGACCAACAGGACACCACTGAGGCGATGCAAGATGGAGGCTACCCCGGTAATAGGTAATCGAATCTTCAGTAGATTGAGATAGCGGGGTCGTTGGGTCTTTATTGTCATTGTGGGTTGAGTGTAGCGCAAGATGGTGAGGCCGCCAAACCTCGGCCTTTCAACTACCAAGGTATATTTATCTGTCCAGGCGTTTCACCCCGTTGGAATTACTGGCATCATCCCGGACATTGAGCGTAGTCATTTGGAGTCACTATGAACACAGCATGGCAGGAGCATCTTGCAAAGATTGGTGCAAGAATCGCCAATCAGCGCGTCCAGGCCTTTACCGATGCCACCGGAGAGGCGCAGTCGGCCCAGAAGGAAAGGGTAATCTGTGATCTGTCACACCAAGGCTTAATTAGTGTAGCCGGGGCAGACGCAACTGCGTTTCTGCAGGGTCAGTTAACCAACGACTTAAAAAACATCAGCCCACAATCCAGCCAGCTAAATGCCTATTGCAGCCCCAAGGGCCGGGTATTAGCAAGCTTTCGCCTGTTTCAGCGCGATGATGTCTATTTGATGGAACTACCGTTTGAGGTTCTCGCGTCTACCCTGCAACGACTGCGCATGTTTGTCCTTCGTAGCCAGGTGGTCCTTAGCGACGCGAGTGACGAGTATTGCCGTATTGGTGTCAGTGGCCCCGATGCAGGGGAGTGGCTCGCTGGTCTCTTCGGGGATTGCCCCCCTAATGTCGATGATGTGCGCCAGAGCGGTGCAATCACCCTGGTTCGAATTCCGGGTCCTCTCCCCCGTTATGAACTCCACGGCCCCACCACCGCGATGATTGAAGCCTGGGAAAAATTGGCAAAAACCGCACGAACAGTCGGTTATCAGGCCTGGGAGGACCTCGACATCATAAGTGGTCTGCCTACCGTCACACTCGCCATCATGGATACCTTTGTTCCACAAATGCTCAATCTCCATGCACTCAATGGCGTCAGTTTCAAGAAAGGCTGTTATCCCGGCCAGGAGATCGTCGCCCGCACGCAGTATCTCGGCAAGTTAAAGCGACGCCTCTATCACCTGCACTACACAGGTAAGCAACCGATTACCGCTGGTGATGAGATACTCGGCGAGGGTGAGACGACACAGGGTGTCGGGAAGGTCGTGAATGCGGCATTCTCCGCCATAGGTGGTCAGGATATCTTGGCGGTGCTGCAGGATACGGCCCTTGAGAGTCCTCTGTGGTTATCGGGGCATGACAGCCCACTCAAGGTGTGTGAACTGCCCTATTCCCTGCCCGACTGAATAAAACACCCGAAAGAGGGTTAAGTCTGTGGAGGCCAAGACCGATACAAGGCCTAATAAAATGAATAACAACAGTATGGGGGACGATCTGTGAGTAATGCCGTAGCCGAACAAGTCATTAAGGACATACTGAAAGAGCTGGAAGAGGATAAGCTCGTCCTTCCGACCCTTCCTGAAGTGGCTATCCGGGTTCGCGACACCCTTGAAGACGAAAATGCCGGTCTACCCGAGGTCGCCAAGGTCATCAATACCGACACGGCCCTGGCTGCACGCCTTATACAGATTGCAAACAGCCCGCTGCTACGCGGCAACATGCAAATCGACACGGTAGAGAATGCTGTCTCGCGCATGGGCGCCAATATGGTGCGAAATCTCGTCACCAGTATCGCCATGGCCCAGATGTTTCAAGCCACCACCGATATCACCGATAAGCGCCTGCGTGCGTTATGGGAACATAGCACCGGTGTCGCGGCCATCAGTCATGCCCTCACGACCCAGTTCACCAAGCTGCAACCCGACCTTGCGCTTCTTGCAGGGCTGGTGCACGACATCGGGGCTCTGCCCGTCATCACCCGTGCAGAGGAGATCCCTGCACTGCTGAACGATGAAGCACTCCTGGATTCAGTAATTCAACAAACCCACGCCGAGATCGGCAAGGCGATTCTGAAAAAGTGGAATTTCCCGCAGGTAGTCATTGATGTTGCCGCCGAGCATGAAAACCTGACACGCAAAAGCCCGCAGACCGACCTGGTAGATGTGGTGATGGTGGCCAACCTGGAGACCTACGTAGGCACCGATCACCCACTCACCAAGCAAGATTGGACGAAGTGCAGCGCCTTTAACAAGCTGGGCCTCGACCCGGCGGTGAATGTCGTCAGCATGGACGAGACCTCAGCCGCGATTCAGGCGGTTAAATCTGCACTGACCTGATCCGAATACAGAAATGCGTTTAGTAAAACTATTTTGTCGTATGTCGCATATGTGGGAATAACAGAACATCCCTGATCGATGGTGAATCGGTAAACAACATCACCAGGCGATCGATACCAATGCCCTCACCTGCTGTCGGTGGCATGCCATGCTCAAGCGCTGTCACATAGTCTTCGTCAAAGAACATTGCCTCTTCGTCGCCTGCGGCCTTCTCCTCCACCTGTTTGCGAAAGCGTTCGGCCTGGTCCTCGGCATCGTTCAACTCTGAGAAGCCGTTGGCGATCTCGCGCCCGCCGACAAAGAATTCAAATCGGTCAGTGACGAATGGGTCTTTGTCATTGCGTCGTGCGAGGGGGGATACCTCGGTAGGATACGCCGTGATGAACGTCGGGTCCTTCAAGCGATGCTCGACCGTCTTCTCGAATATCTCGATCTGGATCTTGCCCAGGCCATAGCCCTTCTTGACCGGGATACCGAGTTTCTCCGCCACCTGTTTGGCAGAGGCCAAGGTCGCGATCTGTGCCTCGGTGATATCCGGATTATAATGCAGGATAGAGTCCTTAACCGATAGGCGAGCAAAAGGCTTGCCGAAGTCATAGGTCTCACCCTGATACTCGATTAGTGTTTTGCCCAACACATGTTGAGCGACCTCTCGTAATAAATTCTCCGTGAGGTCCATCAGGTCGTTATAGTCGGCATAGGCCTCGTAAAACTCCAGCATGGTGAATTCCGGATTATGTCGGGTAGAGAGGCCTTCATTACGGAAATTACGATTGATCTCATACACCCGCTCAAACCCACCAACGACTAACCGCTTGAGATACAGCTCCGGGGCAATACGCAGAAACAGCTCCATGTCGAGGGCATTGTGATAGGTCGTAAAGGGGCGCGCGGTAGCACCTCCGGGGATAACCTGCATCATGGGGGTTTCAACCTCGAGGAAACCACGACCATTTAAAAAGGTCCGAATGTAATTGATGATCGCCGTACGCTTGCGAAATGTCTCACGCGCCACTTCGTTCATAATGAGATCAAGATAGCGTTGACGGTAACGCGTCTCCTGATCGGTGAGGCCATGGAATTTTTCTGGTAGCGGTCGCAGCGACTTGGTCAATAGACGCACGTTATCGACTTTGACCGAGAGTTCACCAGTCTTGGTCTTAAACAGCTCACCTTCTCCACCAATGATGTCACCCAGATCCCACTTCTTGAAGTGCTCGTTGTAGATGTCATCGGGGAGGTTATCGCGCACAACATAAAACTGGATCTTCCCGGTCATGTCCTGTACGTGGCAGAACCCGGCCTTGCCCATAATACGACGACTCATCATGCGACCAGCAATTTTGACTCTGACCGGGTGAGCCTCCAATTCCTCATTACCCCACTCGCCGTATTCCGCGAGGATTTCACCCGCCATGCTGTTACGGCGAAAGTCATTCGGGAAGGCGATACCGGTCTCGCGCAGGTGTGCGAGTTTGGCTCGACGCTGCGCCAGCAGCTCACTCTCATCGACCGCTTGTTCGTTTGTGATTTCTTCGCTCATGGTCTCGCCTGTAGTTTGTTAGAGCCCCTGTTTGAGGCTGGCCTCGATAAATTCATCCAGATCGCCATCCAGGACGGACTGGGTATTGGAGTTTTCCACGCCGGTACGCAAATCCTTGATGCGTGACTGATCCAGTACATAAGAGCGTATCTGGCTACCCCAACCGATATCAGACTTGGAATCCTCCAGCGTCTGTTTCTCGACATTACGCTTCTGGATCTCCATCTCGTATAACTTGGCACGGAGTTGCTTCATGGCATGGTCTCGGTTCTGGTGCTGCGAGCGCTGACTCTGGCACTGCACCACGATACCACTTGGCATGTGTGTAATACGAATGGCCGAGTCGGTTTTATTAACGTGCTGACCACCCGCACCGGAGGAACGATAGGTGTCTACACGCAGATCGGCGGGATTGATCTCGATCTCGATATTGTCATCGACTTCCGGATAGACAAATACCGAGGCAAAGGAGGTATGACGGCGATTGCCGGAGTCAAAGGGTGACTTTCGCACCAGGCGGTGCACCCCGGTCTCGGTACGCAACCAACCAAAGACATACTCACCCGTAAATTTTATTGTGGCACTCTTGATACCCGCGACTTCACCGGCGGAGACCTCGATCAACTCGGGTGCGAAGCCCCTCGCCTCGCCCCAGCGCAGATACATCCGCAACAGCATATTGGCCCAGTCTTGCGCCTCGGTACCGCCAGAGCCCGCCTGGATGTCGAGGAAGGCATTATTCGCATCCATCTCACCAGCGAACATGCGTTGAAACTCCAAGGTCGCGAGTTCTTCCTCAAATTTTTCGAGGTCGGTATTCACCGACGCCAGCATCGCCTCATCTTTTTCCTCGGCGGCCAGGTCCAGCATCTCAGCGACGTCTTTCAGGCCCTGGTCCATCTTGAATAAAACGCCTACGACCGCCTCCAGCCGCACACGCTCCCGCCCCAGTTCCTGGGCACGTTCTGGATGGTTCCAGATAGCGGGGTCTTCGAGTTCTCGGCCTACCTCATCCAGACGCTCGCGCTTGGTATCGTAGTCAAAGATACCCCCTCAGGGATTCGGCGCGCCCCTGCATGTCTTCGAGGTGTAGATATAAGGGATTGATTTCTAACATTTACGTTTTAGACCCGTGAAAAAGACGGCATCATACACCAGCGCCCCAGCCTTTGGAACGTTGGGCCCGTTCAGCACGGAACCAGATCCGAGACTAGTAATTGCAGTGAGCGCCGTGACTGAAATTCGTTGACGTCGAGACGGTAGACCGCCCGCACATGCGCGACAGCCTCACCCCACTCGGCATCGGTAGTGTGAAAGGCGATGGCATCAATCAGTTTGTCCGAGTCCGGGATACGCAAGACCATTTTGAGGTGATGCTCGCCCACGATACGTCGGCTCACCAGATCAAACTCCCCAACAAATTGAGGCTCGGGGAAGCCCTGGCCCCAGGGTCCCGCCTCTCTTAACTGTTCGGCCAGCATCAGCTCAAATTCACCGGCATGTAATTTGCCATCGATGTGGATTACCTGCTGCAGATCATCTTCGTTGAGTCGCCTGCGCACCTCGGTATCAAACGCCTGTTGAAATGCCTCATAGTCGGCCTTCGCCAGGGTAAGACCGGCCGCCATGGCATGACCTCCAAATTTCTGCAACAGCTCCGGGTATCGGGTCGCCACGGCGTCGAGGGCATCGCGTATGTGCAGACCCGGAATGGAACGCGCCGAGCCCTTGATTGTGGCGTCACCACTGGGGGCGAAGGCGATGACAGGCCGATGCACGCGCTCCTTCACCCGCGAGGCCAGGATGCCAATGATGCCCTCATGCCAGCTCTCATCAAAAAGACACATCCCCACCGGCAGGTTGGCCTGAGTTTCCCGCAACAGGTCCTCGATTTTCGCAAAGGCCTGTTCCTTCATATCCTGTTCGACTGCGCGTCGTTCCTGATTAATGTGATTTAGTCGTTCAGCTAATTCGTGTGCCTTGGTCTCATCATCAGTCAGGAGACACTCGATACCAATAGACATATCCTCCATGCGACCCGCGGCATTGAGTCGAGGTCCGACCCGAAAGGCCAGGTCAACACTCATGGCGGTGCATGCACGACAGCCCGCCACATCGAATAACGCGCGGACACCTGCACTCCCCGCACCCGCACGAATGCGTGCCAGTCCCTGCGCAACCAGAATTCGATTGTTGTAGTCGAGCGGGACCACATCCGCCACGGTACCCAGCGCCACCAGGTCGAGCCACTGCGCCAGATTCGGTTCATTCATCTTTTGATTTATAAACCAGCCTTGTTCACGCAGGGCCGCGCGCACCGCCATCAGTACATAGAAGATCACACCTACACCGGCCAAGGACTTACTGGCGAAGCCATCACCCGCCTGATTGGGATTGACGATGGCATCGGCATCCGGCAAACGCTCGCCCTGTAAGTGATGATCGGTCACCACCACCTTATAGCCCCGGCGCTTTGCCTCGGCGACACCCTCGATACTCGATATCCCGTTATCGACGGTAATGATCAGGTCAGGGGACTTGCCGACGGCCACGGCTACGATCTCCGGGGTGAGACCATAACCGTATTCAAAACGATTCGGGACGAGATAATCCACATGATATGCACCCATCGCACGCAGGGCACGCACCGCCACGGCGGTACTGGTGGCACCATCGGCATCGAAGTCACCGATGATCAGGATACGTTGCCGGGCCAGGATCACCCCAACAATGATCAAGACTGCCTCCGACATGTTGTGCAAACTCTGATACGGCAGCAGGCGATCCAGACCATAGCTCAATTCATTTGCAGAGGTCACATGTCGCGCCGCGTACACCCTTTGCAACACGGGGTGTAACTGATCACCGAGGGAGGGCAATACTTCAGGCAAGGGATAGGCAACGATCCGTGGGCTCACGCGCCACCCCCGCTGCACCAGTAGGAATAGGGTCGCAGGCGTCGCCACCACTTACGCAGGTCCGTATGACTCAATCTAAAACGCCTGCCCGTGTCATCGAGGAGCAACAGTTGATGTCGCTTATCCTGCCGCAACCACTGCAAGAGTGGTTTGATGTAATCCACATTGATACGTTCCACCTCCGCCTGCCATCTTTCAGCATCGCGTTGTTCTAGGGCCTGGTGACATCTGGTATCGACTACAAGTACGGATTCACCCAGCGTTAGAACATGCGCAAAGTGGTTGTGTCCGTGCAGTGCCGAATTGCAAAATACCGACAAGGCCTGTGTAACCATATCCTTGCCCACGATATGCCGCCAGCGGACTGCGCAACGACTCGGCGCAACACCACTGCCCCACAACCAGATGCCGTTGATGGGCAAACGCCCCTGCGCCTCGCGTGCGAGATTCACCGGGTGATCGTGCAATAGCATTTGCATCTCATTTTGCATCGCACGCCAGTAGCGTGAGTCGGGTCCTGTAGCGAGCAAGCTGGCGACATCCCGGGACAACGCATCATTCAGAGAAGTAGTCTGGACGTGATAATTCCGTTGACTCTGCACCCACCACGTCTGTGCATCGCACATTACCAAGTGCCATGGCTCAGTTTGGAAGTGCTGGTTGATCGAGGCGATCACATCCGCAGCCTCCTCGGCAGAGACCACCAAGTCCTCGGCCGCCACCAGGACCAGGCCGCTGCGATCGGGCTGGAGACACACCGGGCAGACCAACATCCCCCAATCCGTTTGTGCCCCGGATACGAAATGCATGGCCGCCAAGGGCACATCAAGGTCGCGTGGAACGTTGAGGCCAAACAGATCAGCCAGACTATGTAAATGATCCCCAGGTGTCTCGTGTGAGGGTGTCGCACGCGAGAGCAGGCGCGCTAGCGCGTCCACCTGCGGCATCGCCGCAGGTGCTGCCGGTAACCATCCAGGGGGAGCGGTCAATAGTCCGGGGAGAAACAGACCCACGGTAACAGACGTGGTATCCGGCAATGTGTTGTGGCCAACCATTGCAGGCCCCGCCCTTACTTCATGTTTTTGAGGATAGCGGCCTTTACCTGATCCAGTTTGGCGTCCACTGTCATCATTGAGGCCGTGCTTTGCTTGATGGCCGTGTCAGGGTCCTTCAGTCCGTGTCCTGTAAGGGTACACACGATCTTACTCCCCTCGGGGATCTTGCCACTCTTGATATCGCGCATTGCACCCGCGAGTGAGGTCGCCGATGCGGGTTCACAAAATACACCTTCATTCTCGGTGAGCATCTTCTGTGCGGCGAGGATATCGATATCCTCGCAGGCATCGAACCAACCGTTCGATTCCTTCTGCACTACCCAGGCCTTGTCCCAACTCTGCGGATGCCCGATGCGGATCGCCGTCGCAACGGTCTCAGGATTATCGACCATCGCACCCTTGATGAAGGGAGCAGAACCGGCGGCCTGATACCCCACCATGCGTGGTCGATCATTCACGATGCCGTGCTGGTGATATTCGCTATACCCCATCCAGTGGGCGGTGATGTTGCCCGCATTACCGACGGGGATACAGTGAAAGTCAGGCGCGCCACCGAGCTCTTCCAATATCTCAAAGGCCGCGGTCTTCTGACCCTGCAGGCGATAGGGATTGATGGAGTTAACGATAGTAACCGGCGTCTCTTTACCAACCTGTTTTACCAGATCCATACCGGCATCAAAGTTACCCTTGATCTGAATCACTACTGCACCATGAATCAAGGCCTGCGCGAGTTTACCCATGGCGATCTTGCCCTCGGGTATCAGTACGAAGCAGGTGATCCCCGCGCGGGCGGCATACGCCGCCGCCGCCGCAGAGGTGTTACCAGTAGACGCACAGATAATCGCACGGCTGCCCTCTTCCACCGCCTTGGTCACCGCCATGGTCATGCCACGGTCCTTGAAGGAGCCCGTGGGATTGAGTCCCTCGTACTTCACATAAATGTCCACATCCTTTTTGAGTAGACGCGGAATGTTATTGAGGCGTATCAGCGGCGTATTGCCTTCACCAAGGCTGATGATACGGGTGTCATCATGCACCGGCAGGCGATCACGGTATTTATCAATGAGTCCGGTATAACGGGGACGGAATGGCATGCTCTTAACTCCTTACAAATTCGGTTTAAACCCAACAGGGTTATTTGCTCGACAAGGACTCCACGCGCATACGCATCACCTTGGCATGGATCGCCGGTAGTGCCTCGATACGCTTGATCGCCTCATTCATACTCTTTTCACGCACCTTGTGCGTCAACATAATTACGCTGACCGTGGTGGTCTCATCCTGAGGTTCCTTCTGGATAATCGCCTCGATACTGATACCCTGATCACCGATGATACGGGTAACGTCTGCCAGTACACCGGGTTTATCCTCGGCCTGCATGCGTAGATAGAAGGCTGTCTCAACATCCTCCATCGGCAGGATGGGGGTATTCGACAAGGCATCGGCCTGGAACGCGAGGTGAGGGACACGGTTCTCGGTGTCCGAGGTCAGGGCGCGCACGACATCCACCAGGTCGGCCACAACGGCAGAGGCCGTAGGCTCAGCACCTGCGCCGGCGCCGTAGAAAAGTGTCGGGCCAACCGCATCACCCTTTACAAAGACCGCATTCATCACACCATCGACATTGGCGATCAGGCGGCGCTCAGGGATCAGTGTCGGGTGAACCCTCAACTCGATTCCCTTGGCGGCACGCCGCGCGATACCCAGGTGCTTGATGCGATAACCAAGCTCTTCGGCATAGGTCACGTCTTCACGTGTAATCCTGGTAA
>JAHEDA010000134.1 GCA_024641445.1 Gammaproteobacteria bacterium | reverse complement strand
TATGGTGTCGATGGCGTCATCTACACGGGTGAGCGTTACCCGCGTGCCCTGAAGTACAACCCCGATATCCCCAGGCTGAGTCGTAAGGTGAGTGAGGATGTCCCCATTACACAGGTTGCCGGTTTGATCGAGGCGGCGCCGGCGACTATGAAGATCGTGTGTGTGGAATTGTGTGAGCAGGCGATAGCCTTGCCAAGCTATCAACACCCGCAGCAGGCCATGTATATCTTTGGGCCGGAGGACGGCACGATCGATCAGGCGATCATCGATCGCGCCGATGCGGTGGTGTATATCCCAACCAGGGGCTGCATGAATCTGGCGGCGACGGTGAATGTGGTGTTGTATGACCGCCTGGCCAAGTCCTCGCAGGGGCTTGGCAGTGAAGCGCTGATTCGACAGAGTCGCGACCGTAATAATAATGTGAAGGTCCGGGTTTGATCCGATGCTCGGGCCCGAGTTCTTAATCGCGCACGGCAGGATCTATTCGCCGCAGGCGTCACGGGCGCTGCTGCGTCGCCTGCTTGGCGAGGTAAGCTGGCAGTCCGAGTTTGTCGCCTTTGGTCGTCGTTTTGTGTTGCCGCGCCTACAGGCCTGGTTTGCCGACGCGGGTGTGCATTATCGCTATTCCGAAAACATGCTGGAGCAACAGACCTGGCTGGAACCCTTGCTGGCGATCAAACACAAGGTGGAGGCGCAGTGCGGGCATCAATTTAATTCCGTTTTACTGACCTACTATCGCGATGGCCATGATCACGTTAGTTGGCATGCCGATGACGAGCGTGAGTTGGGCGAGGCGCCCGTGATTGCCTCGTTGAGTTTGGGCGCAAGTCGTGACTTTCACTACCGCCACAAACAGACGCAGTTAAGCGACAGCGTGCCGGTGCATGATGGCGAACTGCTGCTGATGCAGCCCGCCTTTCAACAGGAATGGGATCACTGCATCCTGCCACAACCAGAACTTACGGCGCCGCGTCTCAATCTGACCTTTCGGCAGGTCGTGATGCGGCGCGCGTAAGCCTCTTCCGATCCAGTCCTTAAGCGAAATAGAGCTTGCGTAACTCCAGAATGGAAGTGGCGGTCAGTTCCTTGCTGTCACTCTGGCGCACGACTTTGTACGTATTGTTGCTGAACAGAACGGGTTCACCCTCCGAGGCGAAGGCAACGACATTGTTGGCGAGGTCGAGCGGTTTGCGATACAGGCCTCCGATGTGGCTATTGAAGTCGGCGACCAGGCCGGCGTGGGGTGGATTAATGACCGAGCCCCACCAGGGTGTGGCCTTCACATCATACGACCAGTGATCACCGATGGACTCCGGTGGCAGGCAGCGCTCTACCAGCTGTTCACCGATGACGCCGTATTGGCGACGACTGGTAGTGACGGGGTCCTTACCGACCGCATCGCGGCACTCCAGTAGCTCGCCCTTGGTAAAACCCTCGATGGCCGGGATTACGCGATTCCATTTCCCGTCCAGACCCTTGTGCTCAAACATAGTTGCTCTCCCCTGTATGTGAATGAATTTGTCTATAACAGGCCTAAGCAATTTCGCTTCCAGTTTTTTTGCAGGGTTTATTTGCGTCTCGTTGTATTACGTAACTTGCTGATTTGTAACTCAAGAGGCATGACGAGCTTGGAAGACCGTTGCGAGTGAGCGTGTCGGTTCGTGTGACAACTTGGCTACTTACGCACACGCTTTGGTAGATAACTGACAATAAAACTCAAACACTGCTGCCGTGTTGCGATGTCGTAAGGTGCGACATTGTCGGTGTCGTGTACGACATTGGACACGCCAATGTCTCGTTGCTGGCGCAAGCAGGATTTTACTTCATTGTTTTTCCAGTAGTTATACCGTCTGGATAATATCCCTACAATTGGCTTGATAATTGCTGATGGATGGTCGTGCCCACAGGATGCTGATTGTTTGTGTGTCCCGGTGGAAGGTATTCAACCAACGATGAGAGACCATCATGTCCATTAAAGAGATTGCGGCCTTCTCGGCCAAGGCCAAATCCGACGCCGCCCTGGCGGGTCAACTCAAGGCCTGCGAAAAATTGAAAGAGATGTTTGCCCTGGCGAGGGAAAACGGTTTTGAACTCCAGGAAGACTCGCTCTATCCACCCAATGAACCTCAGTTCACGGAAGACCAACTCTCCGCACGTCTGGCCAAGGCCTTGTTGCGCGCCTGAGACGTTTTCAATTGGTTAAGTCAATTCGGTCGCGACATGCCTGAGTGTAGTCGGCGCGTGCGAATAAGAGTGGTGGCGATACAGTGGCAAAAATTCAAATACTCGTCGGCAGTGTGGGCGGTCGCGCCGGACAGACTGCAAAGGCCGTGTCCTATGTGCTGAGCTATCAGGGGCATCAGGTTCGCCTGAACGAGTCACCCACGCCACAGGACTTGTTGCAGGATGCAGACGAGGTCTTGTTGGTGTGTTGTTCGACCACCGGGGAGGGGGAGTTACCGCCACTGCTATATCCATTGTTTTATGCACTGGACGATCAGCGCGTGAATTTGACCGGGCGACGCTATGGCGTGATCGCACTGGGTGATAGTGGTTATAAGCATTTTGCCCAGGCCGGTTACATGCTGGAAAACGCGCTCTATGCCGCGGGGGCCAAGCGTGTGGGTGAAATCTGTACGCTCGATGCACGCAAGGTCGAGAATCACCCGCTGGCGGCGGCGCAATGGGCCAATGCGTGGGTAATGGAGCTCGACGAACCACAGAAGGTTGTTTCGTGCTAGAGGATAAACAGTCACTCCAGTGTCGACACTTTGTGACGTATACCGGTGTCACCCTGCCACTGCGATTGATCACGCCGCTGGAAGGCGAGGGCCTGGATAGGCGGCTTACCTATTTCCGTGGCTATTACAATGCGCAGGAACAACTCGTGGTGGTGGAGAAGATTGTCTATAGCGAGGTCGAGTTTGAGCACCACTACGAATACCACGACGATGGTCGTCTGAAGTCTGCCAAGATGATTGAGGCGGATGATGCACCACGCATCATGGAATTTAATTAGGCTGCACGAGTTGCACTTGCCTGCACGGTAGAATCCCTGCGGGGTTCATTCAGTATTTCTTCGCTGGCGCTCAGATCATCCCTGGGCTCCGCGACATAAGCACCTCCCTGTGCAAAACCACACATTGGCGTGTCGGGCTTGTGACAAACGACACCCTTCCATTTTAAAGCACTCGATAAAACAAGCTGTTAGCAATGGCATCGGGCTTGCATTGCAGTGTTATTACCCATGCCTTGGATAGCCCGCGATGAAGCTGAAGATTAGACGGCCCTATGTGGATGCCCTGCTGGAGGCCTTCCCTGCTTTGGGCGGTTTGAAGGAACAACTGCGCTTTGGCAATCAGGTTGAGGTGAGCTTCAATCAGCTATCCAATACCGAATTAACGTTTTTACAAAATCTGTATCAACAGGCCGGCCCCACCATGCATGGGCATGCCGCACTCATTGGCACCCTGCAACGGGCGATGAACGATGAAGGCCCACGCTATACCGCGGATGATATCGAGGCCGTGTTGCCTGCGATTGCGGAATATCTGGTAACGGATTCACAGCGTGGCTGGCTGTTTCTCGCCACGCACTCGGCGAAACCCATCGCCTATGTAATCTCGCGACTGGATTTTACGCCTCCGGGTGAGGAAGAGGCGGGGCGTATTCTGATCGAGCTGAAGGCCAATACCTTTGGCAAGATTGCGATAGAGACGATCATCATCCGCAGCAAGGATATTGTCGATCGCACCGTGGCGGAGATCTTTGCGCACAAGGGCTACCTGAAGGAAACACCCGAGATGTTGCGCGCCTATGATGCGTCGAGCGAGCGTTACTTCGCCTGGCGGGCGGAGTATGGCAAACAATTCTCGGCCCAGGGCACCGGCTACTATACCGAGGACCCGACCGCGACCCATCGCAGCAATGACTGGTCACGCAAGAATCTGGTCGTACTCTCTTCCAGCGGTGGCGCCGCGCGGCTGGTGAATGACGAGAATATCCTGGGTGAACGCGCCACCGCATTTGAGGGCTCGGGCGATATCATGAACAGTTACCTGCGCAAGGCGGGTAAGAGTGCGCGCTATGATGACAAGGTCGAGCGCAAGATGGAGAACACCAAGGCGGCCATGCCCAAGGGTATCTTCACCGAGCTGCCGGTGCACGCCTATATCCTCATGTTCCACCTCGAGCTGCATCACTACCTGTGGGTGCACGTGGATGACATGCAGCCGTATCAATACCAACCCGAACTCAAGCAGAAGTTGATCCTGCCGCCGGAGCAGACCGACCTTATCGACATCCTCACCGCCGAGATGGACGTGTTGATGGACGACATCGTGGCGGGGAAATCGGGTGGCACCACCGTGTTGTGTTCCGGCCCGGCGGGCGTGGGCAAGACGCTTACCGCCGAGGTCTATTCCGAGATCATTCAGCGCCCACTCTATCGTGTGCACTCCGGCCAACTGGGTCTGAATGTGGCGGAGATGGAAAAGGCGCTCAAGGAGACGCTCACCCGCGCCCAGCGTTGGGGCGCGGTGATGCTTATCGACGAGGCGGATGTGTATATCAAGCGTCGTGACGACAATATCGCCGCCAATGCCGTAGTCGGCGTGTTCCTGCGCGTTCTGGAATACTTCAACGGCCTGTTGTTCCTGACGACGAATCGCGTAGACGACATCGACGAGGCGATCATCTCGCGCTGTATTGCGATGATCAAATACCATCCACCCAATGCCGCCGACCGCAGCATGATCTGGCAGGTGATGGCGGAACAGTTTGCGCTACCCATCAACGCCAGCATGATCGACGAATTGGTGATGCTGTTTCCACGCGCGACCGGTCGCGATATCAAGGGCCTGACCAAGCTGGTGGCCAAGTTCTGTCAACACAAATCGGTGCCCCCCACGATCGATGTCTTTATGCGCTGTTCCATCTTCCGCGGCATGGAGATGCAACATCTGGAGACAGTGATTTAGCTTTCAGCTAACCGACCGTCTATAAATGGTGTCCACCGAACGGCACCTTCCCCCTCCGGGGAAGGTTGGGATGAGGGGATAGAATAGGAACACTTACTCAATTAGGGAGCGAGACAATGGCCGATATCACCTTTAATGGCATGACCATGGAATTCAGTGTGGTGGAGTCCATGATGGATGCCGAACTCAAACGCGACATTAGCGCCAACCTGCCCAGCTATTCGGAGCAGGCCCTGTTGGATAAATACCTCACTGCCCACCGCGAAAAATTTGGCAAGGAATTCCTCCAGGCCTAAGGGGCGCACCACGTGCTAGCGACACAGGCTCAACACCCCGCCGCCGAGTGGGCGCAACACACTCAGTTTGATGCGACGCAGGTGGATTGCACCACCACGGTGGTGCTGAAGATCCTCGATGGCAAGTGCAAGATGTTGCCGGGTGAAAAGACCGCCGTGATGGCCGTTTATGATGTGGTGCGTGATCAGGCCGGGGCGGTATTCGATGCACACACGCATCAGACCATCGCACAGGCGCGCGCCATACCCGGTTTTGATTCCCTCTCGGGTTCTCCCCTGCATGAGGCGATTCACGAGCTGCGGGTAGAGGCCGAGGCGAAGATTCCAAAGCCGGTGATGAAGGCATACAAGGCCGTGTTGCGTGAGGGCTTGTTTGGTTAAGGGCGTCGCATGCTGAAGTTTTATATGACCCCCGGCTCCTGTAGCACGGGTATCCACATTCTGCTGGAAGAGTTGGACCTGTTGTTTGAGGTCTATTTGGTGAATCTGCTGGCGGGCGATCATACCGCCGCCGAATTTCGTGCCCTCAATCCCAAGTCGAGCATTCCCTTGCTGGTGACGGATGCGGGCCGCACCATCACCGAGTTTCCCGCCATTGCCTGGTGGTTGGCGCGGAGTCACCCCAAGGCCGGTTTACTCCCTGCCACGCTTGAGGATGAGGTGCGCGTGCTGGAGGTGATGGACTACGCGGTCGGGACGATTCACATGCAGGGCTTTGCCCGCATCTTTGCCACCGAAAAGTTTTGTCCCACGGCCAGTGAGCATGAGCGTGTGCGCCGACAGGGGCGTGAGATGGTCGAAGAAGGTTTCAGGGTGATCGACAGCGTGCTGCCTGACGCCGGTTATGTCACCGGAAAATTCTCGATTGCCGATGCCGCGCTATTTTATCCGGAGTTCTGGGCGACACGTAGCGACATTCGCTTGCCACCGCGTTGTGCCGCGCATTATCAGCTGATGTTGACCCGACCCGCGGTGCGGCGTGTGCTGATGGAGGAGGGGTACAATCCTGATCGTTAGCAGCGATGTAAAAATCTGTCGGTGGCAGGAAGGCGTGAACGAATCATTACGGCTCGGTGTAATGATCCGTTTCACATATGCTTACACGTGACGGGGCGGTATGCGCCCGGCCGACCTATACCGCACCAAAGGCCTCGCGCACCGCGTCGGTGGTGTTGGCGAGGGCATCTTCCAGCGAGACGGTGGGTGACTTGGGTGCATACGATTGCAGCCCTTCATACACCGTGAGGATCTTGTTGGCCGAGGTTTGACCCTTAAAGTCGCTCTTCTCCATGGCCAGCACATCGATAATCTCGTTCCAGGGCACACCCAGGGTCATGGGGATGAGGATGAAATTGATATTCTCGATGACGACCTGGATCGGGCTCTTGATGTCTACCACGAACATTACCGCCTTCATATCGGGCGCAAAGTCCGCCTTATATCTGTCGACGAGGGTGCTGAGCTGCTCCAGCGCATCGAGGGCGCCAATGACCAGCTTGAGTTTGGTGTCGGCCAGGACCACGGCCCCGCGCATGACCTCAGTCGGTGGTTTGGAGTGCCCCATGGCATCGGCCTCCTCACCCCG
>JAHEDA010000133.1 GCA_024641445.1 Gammaproteobacteria bacterium | reverse complement strand
TTTTGGTCAGATTCAGGCGGGTCTGGAGGGTGGCTTCAACAGCAAGAAGATATGTGTAGGTTGGGCTGCATGAAATAAAGCCCAACGGTTCTGCGAGGTGTTGGGCTTCGTAACCTCAGCCCAACCTACAGCGTGGCGAGACGAGGTGGTGGGTAGCGCAATTACAATTTGTAACCGCGATGCAGGGCGACGATGCCGCCGGTGAGATTGTGGTACTCGCAGCGCTCAAAACCCGCGCTTTGCATCATGCCCTTGAGGGTCTCCTGGTCCGGGTGCATGCGGATGGACTCGGCGAGGTAGCGATAGCTCTCGGCGTCGTTGGCGATGAGCTTGCCGAGCACGGGCAGGATCTTGAAGGAATAGGTGTCGTAGATCGGGCTGATGAGCTTGGAGGGTTTGGAGAACTCCAGCACCATCAATTGGCCACCGGGTTTCAACACGCGGAACATGGAGCGCAGGGCGGCGTCTTTGTCGGTGACGTTGCGCAGGCCGAAGGCGATGGTGATGACATTGAAGTAGTTGTCGGGGAAGGGCAGCGCCTCGGCATTGGCCTGCACATAGCGCACATTGCCCACCACGCCGCGATCCGCCAGGCGGCTGCGGCCGACCTTGAGCATGGAGTCGTTGATGTCGGCCAGGACCACCTGACCGTCTTTTCCCACCATGCGCGAGAAGCGTGCGGCGAGGTCGCCGGTGCCTCCGGCCAGATCGAGCACGCGGTCGCCCTGTTTCACGCCGGAGAGTTCGAGGGTGAAGTGCTTCCAGACGCGGTGAATACCCAGCGACATCAGGTCGTTCATGATGTCGTACTTGCTGGCGACGGAGTGGAACACACCCGCGACCTTGCTGGCCTTTTCGTGCCAGGGGACGTCCTGAAAACCGAAGTGGGTGGTCTTGTCGTTCATGGGGGGATTGTAAACCAGATATGCTAAGTCGGCATGGCTTGAATGAACCCTCCCCGGGTGGGGAGGGTTATTCCGTTCAGACCTGGCGACGCAGATGGGCGCCAGGATATTGCAGGCTTAAACCAGCAGCGGGATCAGCAACAGCGCGACGATGTTGATGATCTTGATCAGCGGGTTGATCGCGGGGCCAGCGGTGTCCTTGTAGGGGTCGCCGACGGTGTCGCCGGTGACGGCGGCCTTGTGGGTCTCGGAGCCCTTGCCGCCGAAGTTACCGCTCTCGATGTATTTCTTGGCGTTATCCCACGCGCCACCACCGGTGGTCATGGAGATGGCGACGAACAGGCCGGTGACGATGGAGCCAAGCAGTACACCACCGAGTGCCTGTGGCCCGAGGAACAGACCGACCAAAACCGGAATCACGACCGGCAACAGCGAGGGAATAAGCATCTCCTTGATGGCGGCCTTGGTCAGCATGTCAACGCAGGTGCCATATTCCGGCTTGCCCGTGCCTTCCATGATGCCCTTGATCTCCTTGAACTGGCGGCGCACTTCAACCACCACCGAACCGGCGGAGCGACCAACGGCCTCCATGGCCATGGCACCGAAGAGGTAGGGGATGAGGCCACCAATGAACAGGCCGATGATGACCATGTGATCGGACAGATCAAACGTGACGACCTTACCGGCGGCCTCGAGACCGTGGGTGTAGTCGGCGAATAACACCAGCGCGGCCAAACCGGCGGAGCCAATGGCGTAGCCCTTGGTGACGGCCTTGGTGGTGTTGCCGACGGCATCGAGCGGGTCGGTGATGTTGCGGATCTTCTCGGGTAATTCGGCCATTTCGGCGATGCCACCGGCGTTGTCCGTAATCGGGCCATAGGCGTCGAGGGCAACGATGATGCCGGTCATGCTGAGCATCGAGGTTGCGGCGATGGCGATACCGTAGAGTCCCGCGAGTGCAAACGCACCCCAGATACCGAGACAGATTACGAGCACGGGTGCCGCCGTGGCCTTCATTGATACCGCCAGACCCTGGATGACATTGGTACCGTGACCCGTGGTCGAGGACTGGGCAATCCCGCGTACGGGACCATACTCAGTCGCGGTGTAGTACTCGGTAATCACTACGAGGGCCGCCGTGACCGCGAGACCAATCAGTGCGGTGTAGTAAATGGCGCGGGGGCTGTAGACACCATTGCCAGCCATGAACGCGTTGGTCACAAACCAGAACGCGACCGCCGAGATGACACCCGCTACGATGAGGCCGCGATAGAGCGCATTCATGATCTTGCCGCCCTCCCTCGCCGAGACAAAGAAGGTGCCAACGATAGAGGCGAGAATGGAGACAGCGCCAAGGGCGAGCGGGTAGATGATTGCATTACCGAAGCCTTTCAGCATCAGGCCGCCCAGGAGCATGGTGGCAATGATGGTGACGGCGTAGGTCTCGAACAGGTCGGCGGCCATGCCAGCACAGTCGCCAACATTGTCGCCCACGTTATCGGCGATAACCGCCGGGTTGCGGGGGTCGTCTTCCGGAATACCGGCCTCGACCTTACCCACCAGGTCAGCGCCGACGTCGGCACCCTTGGTGAAGATGCCGCCACCGAGACGGGCAAAGATGGAGATGAGTGAGCCACCGAAGGCGAAACCAACCAGGGGGTGCAGATCAACAGCGCTGCCCTGCGCGGCACCTGATTGCAGGTAGACATAGAAACCCGTCACACCCAGCAGACCCAGACCCACCACCAACATGCCGGTGATGGCGCCGCCACGAAAGGCGATTTTCAATGCGGCGTTGAGACCGTTATTCGCGGCCTCCGCAGTACGCACGTTGGCTCGTACCGAAACGTTCATGCCGATATAGCCTGCGAGTGCCGAGAGGACGGCACCGATGGCAAAGCCCTCTGCGGTGATCCAGGACTTGAGGCCAAAGCCGATCAGGAAGAACAGCACCACACCGACGATGCCGATGGTGGTGTACTGGCGGTTGAGGTAGGCGCCTGCACCCTCTTGCACGGCCGCCGCGATTTCCTGCATGCGTGGGTTGCCCGCAGGTTTGGCGTTGATCCAGACAATGGATACCACGCCGTACAGTAGTGCGACCACCGCGCACGAGAATATCAGTATGAGTTCCGTTGACATGCGTTTGACTCCTTTTTTGTTTTATTGAGGAAGACGTCTCACCAGCACCACGCCCCGAGAGGCATGGCGATGTGTGTGATACATTTTTCTCGCGGTCTCTATGTTATGCATGAGCCGCTTTATTTTTCGGGGTCGCGCAGAAGGTTTGCGTCGATGGCCCCGATTACGAAAAAGGAGTTGCGCGTAAAATAGCGCACATTATCCCCGAACACTAGAGCAGTATTCAGGGATAAAAATGGCTAATGGGGCTATGCAGAGGTGCGCGATGCAGTTGTTGGAATAAAAGATGCATTCACGCCGAAGAGTTACTGGAGGTGTTTGGGTTCCGGGCGAATATGACCGGCCTCTTTCAGGCGCTTCAGGTAGTGCGGCCACAGAGATTCCTTCTCGATGCCGAGGCGATAGAGCGTGTCCCAGGAATAAATACCGGTGTCGTGATTATCATCAAAAAAGAACTGCACGGCATAGGTGCCCACCGGTTCAATTTTTTTAATATTCACATCCTGTTTGCCGATCTGTAATACCTCCTGACCGGGACCGTGGCCCTGTACTTCGGCGGAGGGGGAGTTCACGCGCAGGTACTCTGCACTCATTTCAAAACGCTTGCCGTCATCGAAGGCGATCTCGAGGATGTGCGATTTCGTGTGCAGGGTGATCTCGGTGGGTTTGGGGGGTTTGGGTGTTGCCATGTGTTCAACCTCGTTGTCGAATGTTGCTATGTTTCGCAGTTACAGAATGTAACGACTCAAATCTTCGTTTTGCGCCAGGTTACCGACATTGCTATCAACGTAGGCGGCGTCAACAGTGATACTGACACCGGCCATGTCAGCGGCGTTAAAAGAAACATCTTCCAGCAGTCGTTCGAGTACCGTATGCAGACGGCGTGCGCCGATGTTTTCGGTGCGTTCGTTTACCTGCCAAGCGACCTCGGCCAGACGCTTCACGCCCTCGGCGGTGAAGAGAATTTGAACCTCCTCGGTCTCGAGTAGTGCGGAATATTGTTCGGTAAGTGATGCATCCGGTTCGGTCAGAATGCGCACGAAGTCTTCTGTGGTGAGTGCCTCCAGTTCTACACGGATCGGGAAGCGGCCCTGTAACTCGGGGATCAGGTCAGAGGGCTTCGACAGATGAAATGCACCGGAGGCGATAAATAAAATATGATCGGTTTTGATCGTTCCATGTTTGGTGGTAACGGTGGAGCCTTCGACTAAGGGCAGCAAGTCGCGCTGTACACCCTCGCGGGAGACATCCGCACCCTGGGTCTCGCCGCGACGACAGATCTTGTCCATCTCATCGAGGAAGACGATGCCGTTTTGCTCAACACTACGCACAGCTCGCTCTTTCAGCTCTTCGTCATTGATGAGGCGCGCGGCCTCCTCGTCAATAACGAGTTTGCGTGCCTGACGGATGGGTAATTTGCGGGTGCGCTTGCGCCCACTACCCAGATTTTGAAACAGGCCCTGTAGCTGGTTGGTCATTTCCTCCATACCGGGTGGCGCCATGATCTCTACACCCATGGCCGGTGCGTTGACCTCGATCTCAATCTCGGTATCGTCAAGCTGGCCCTCGCGGAGTTTTTTGCGAAATTTCTGCCGCGTGGCATTTTCCTTGTCGTCTTCTTGCTTAGGTGTTTCATCGGCGCTAAAACCAAAGCTGGTATTACGCGCAGGGGGTAACAGGATGTCGAGGATACGTTCTTCGGCAGCATCTTCGGCACGGTCACGTACCTTCTCCATCGCCTGTTCGCGTGTTTGCTTTATGGCGACATCGACGAGGTCACGGATGATCGACTCGACATCACGCCCGACATAACCGACCTCGGTAAATTTGGTGGCCTCAACTTTAATAAAGGGTGCATTGGCGAGTTTGGCGAGGCGGCGTGCGATCTCGGTCTTGCCGACGCCAGTAGGGCCAATCATTAAAATATTCTTCGGTGTAATCTCATTGCGCAGGGCGTCATCGACACGGCTGCGACGCCAGCGATTACGCAGGGCAATGGCGACGGCGCGCTTGGCCGCATTTTGGCCGACGATGTGTTTGTCCAGTTCCTGGACGATCTGGCGGGGAGTGAGTTCAGGCATGGGTTTTAGAGTTCGAGTTCTTCAAGACTAAGGCTGTGATTGGTATAGATGCAGATGTCGGCGGCTATATTCAAGGCCTTCTCGGCGATTTGGCGTGCATCCAGCTCGGTGTTATCCAGCAGGGCGCGCGCGGCCGCGAGGGCATAGGGGCCACCGGAGCCAATGGCGAGCACATCGTGTTCGGGTTCGATCACATCTCCGTTACCGGTGATGAGCAGTGAGGCCTCTTTGTCGGCAACAATAAGCAAGGCCTCCAGACGACGCAGGGTGCGGTCGGTACGCCAGTCCTTGGCCATCTCAACGGCGGCGCGAACCAACTGGCCGGAGTGCTTTTGCAGCTTACCCTCAAAATATTCAAATAGCGTGAAGGCATCGGCAGTGCCACCGGCAAAGCCAGCGATGACTTTATCCTGATGCAGGCGGCGCACCTTGCGTGCGTTGCCCTTCATAACGGTATTACCGAGAGTGACCTGGCCATCGGAGCCTAATACCACCTTATTGCCGCGACGTATGCAAACAACGGTGGTGCCGTGAAACTGTTCCAAGGGTCTTGCTCCACTTGCTGGGGGAGTGTGATTGTACACCAAGCAGGCAGGTGGCGATCACGTTGGCTTGGGTGTGATCTCCGTAGAAACAGCGCGGGAAAGTCAGAATAACCCGCAAGATTTGCGTGATAAATCCTGCGGGTTATCTGTCTGGTTGATGTATCAAGATAGCCTAGCGGTGGCTGACATCAAAGGGTTGAAAATCATCATGTGCCGAGGGCGGCGTATGGTCACGCCCCGACACGACACGGAGGTTTGTTTTTTTCGTGGAGGGGGTCTTTTTGGTACCCGCTTGTTCCTCGGTACGGAAAAACCCGATAGTGTTGATAAGCTCTTCGGCCTGTGATGACATTTCCTCGGCCGTCGCCGCAAGCTCCTCTGAGGAGGCCGCGTTTTGCTGCGCCACCTTATCCAGTTGTTGGATCGCGGTGTTGACCTGACTCACGCCACTTAGCTGTTCCTGTGAGGCGGCGTTGATCTCTTGCACCAGGTCGGCAGTCTTGCCGATACCAGGGACGATCTCTTTCAACAGTTGGCCTGCACGCTCCGCTACCTTAACACTCTCTTGCGCCAGTGCACCGATCTCGGCGGCCGAGACCTGACTACGTTCCGCCAACTTGCGTACCTCATCGGCCACAACCGCAAAGCCCTTGCCGTGCTCACCGGCGCGTGCGGCCTCGATGGCCGCATTCAGGGCCAACAGATTGGTTTTATAGGCGATGTCATCAATCAGGCCAATCTTGTCTGCGATCTGTTTCATGGCGGTCACGGTGCCTTCGACCGCCTTGCCACCCTCGTTGGCCTGGGCAGAGGTGGCACTGGCAATACCTTCGGTGGCACGTGCATTGTCGGAGTTCTGTGTCACCGAGCTGCTCATCTGTTCCATGGAGGCCGAGGTCTCTTCGACACTGGCCGCTTGTTCACTTGATGCCTGTGAGAGTGACTGTGCCGTTGAGCTGGTCTCTTCCGCCGCGCTGCTGAGATTGTTGGCGGCATTACTAACCTGATTGACCACACGCGAGAGATTTTCGATCATGCTCTTGAGGCTTGCGCCGAGGCTGGTGGTATCATTCTGACGCAAGGCGATCTGGACCGTGAGGTCGCCGTCGGCTACTTGTTTTAAGGTATTTGCCATGTAGTCAGGCTCACCCCCCAGCGTCTTGACCACCTTACGCACGATAGTAAAGGCGATACCAATACCAAGCAGGGC